>CACXTX010000033.1 GCA_902770635.1 uncultured Prevotellaceae bacterium
GTCGTACAGGATATGGAGCGCCTACTCGAAGGAGAAGAACTGTGACGTGTATTGCGTGACACAGACGGTGACAGCCTATAATCAGGACCTGAAATGCGGTCCTTCAAACAAATACAAATGGTATAACGGCGGCGATTGGGGCCCCTGGAAGGAGCTGGACAAAAAGGTGTCAGGACTTAAAAAAGACGTTTACGGCCCCTACATGAAGCAGATTTATACCAAGTGCGAGCTGAAGGACGGTAGTAACACCGTGAAGTTGGAGAACTATGCTCCGCAGAACAGCACATCGGGCGGACAGACGGAAACGAACGGCTTCACGTACGGTCTTGGTGCCGATGTCTCTGTTTCTGCCAGCGGACCGCAAGCGGGTATCAGCGGCAACATGTCGTGGAGCCACACCGTGAGCGAGTTCAATGCCGACCTGAAGATGACGGCGTCGCCATCGGCTAGCGGAGTGACTGAGTGGACCTATACGGGAAGGGATGTGTCGTCGCACTTCACCACGACACCTTGGAAGAACCACACCCATGAATTCCCCCGCGACATACAGGTTACTACCTGCACGGTGGAACAGGCATGGGTGTGGACCGTTGCTGGCAGCCAGTCGGAGACCGTCGTCATCCAGCCTACCTTCCAGTTGCAGGACGACTGGCTCACCTACGACCGAGCCTTGAACCACATCGCAGAGGCGTATGCCCACTACATCCATATTGGCGACAAGCGCGCGGTGACACCTATCGTCATCAACTGTCCGCCGCGTCACATCCAGACATGGAGCATGACGGTGAAGACCGATGCCGAAGGTGCCGACGTGACGAAGATGCGCGACTATCTGGACCAACAGCTGCATCAGTACTTCCTGGCTTCAAGCATCTTCTATACCGTTCGTGCCGACCATAAGCAGGCATACAACGAGGTATGCCCAAGACGGGCAGCTACACCATTGTATGGCGACAGACCGATGCCGGCGTCAACAGCGACAAGGAAGAGTTTGTGGTTAACTATTAAAGAAGAAGGAAGTAATCGACGAAGTCGCTTTGTACCTTTAGGTCAAAGAGGTAAGAGAACTCAAAAATAATAGAATGATTATGAAGACTAAAAACCGTAATTTCCTGATTTCTGTAGTCCTGATAGGGATTGCAATGATGATGACAGCCTGTGTGGCTGAGCGAGACAATGCAGCGTGGTACAATCCGCTGGGTGATAAAATCTATGGGCTGTGGTATGCCGACTATCAAGAATCGGGTATCGTGGGCGTGGCCAAGACTCCCTACAGCCGCGTGGTGCAGGCTGTGAAGTTCAATGCCGACGGCACGGGAACGTGGTGGAAGATGATGTTTGCTGCCGACGATGCCAGCAAGCCCCTCGCTCTCTTTGGCGGACGCTATTTGGAGAATGGCACCTTCGACTATAGCGTAGCTGCCGACGGCACCATCAGGGCAAAGCGCAGGGGCGAGAAGCAGTTGGATGGAAGCCCCATGGCCCTCACCTTCCACTTTGCCGACGGAGTCCTGACTACCCAGGACGGCGGAGCCACCCAGACACTGGCCGTAGCCCCCAAGGACTACGACAACGTGCTGCTCGCACTGGAGAACTCGATGGGTGGCGCAGATGCCGACACCTATAACATCAACGACAAGGACTTTAAGGTAGATCAGTGGCGCCAGCAAGAGGCCATCTACATCTACGACGGTGTGAGCAAGGGCATCAAGGACGAAAATGGCAACGAGGGTTATGCAAGTGTCAACCTGCCTTGGTACAACGGAACGGTGATCAGCAACCTGCCGATGGATTTCTGCGCCGACATAACGCCTGAAAACGGATGGGAGTGGGTGCTCAACTACTGTGGTAGGCGTAGCACGCCTAACGGCAACTTCTTCGCCCTGTACAACAAATACCTCGGAATACTGCGCTTCTTCTACTATTTGCCTCAGGGCTACGGAGCTGGCAATGACCACCTGTGGCAGGTAACAATGACGCAGGGACTCTCCGACCGTTACGACCTGCGCTATGGCATACCGTTGGACAAGACCGCCAATGCCAAGAATGCTTACGGTTTGACAGCGGACGGCACTTCTTGGGCAGACGACGTGACACCTTATGTCGGCGCCATGAGCAACGATGGATGTATTATGCCTAATCCAGGGTGGTGGGCTTTCGATGTCGATCTCTCGACTTATCGCACAGAGACGATTGACCCCAATGCAGAGAAGATTCGTCTGCAGATGCGTTCGTGGTCCGATAGCCATGTCTCGCTCTTCAGCACCTTTACAGCTGAGAGCAAGGGCGATTTTATTGATTTAACAAAGGCTTCTGCTAAAAAGTCAAAAGGTTTGTTTGGTAAGATAAAAGATGTTATCAAGACCGGTACAGGTCTTGCTAAAACCATCACCAGCTTAAGAAGCGGAGACGTTAAGGGCGGTATCAGCAATGGAATAGCGTTCGGAAAGGAAGCTATTAGTCTGAAATCTACCTTCTCTGGCGGAGGCGGAGGCGATTCCGGTCCAGCCCCAACAGGTACTATCTCGTTTACTACCCAGGGTACTGCCAACATCGATGGTGTCATCAGCACTTCGCAGCCCACCGTAGGCATTGTTACGCCCACATTCCCCCTCGCAACGGATTTCTCTAGCACTTCGACGGTCGGGCAAGGTGTATGGAACCTGAAGACAGCTCCTAAGATATACACCACCAATAGTGCGAATACCTACTTCATGTTCATACCAAAAGACGATCAATATAGCAAAACGGACCGTTGGCTTGTAGATGCTGCCCACTGGTCGTTCTTCGACCCCAGCAGCGTAGAGGTGGTTCTCAATCCGAACGTATTCCCCGAGGATCAGATAGAGTGGATGCAGGTGGACGCAGTGGCTGGCTTGCGCAACTCTTTGACAAGGAATGAGGTGGACACGTTCAGAACTACGATGGGCATGGAGCCTCTTACTACAAAGAACTTCGTAGATGACCAGGTGCGCTGGACAAAATCTTACGGAAGTGAAGTAGACGACTATGTGTTCAACTTCATAGCCGCAGAGGGTTCCCCAGAACAGACATTAGAAAACCTAACTTACCCGAAACCTATCATAAATGATAAAACTGGCTATCAAATACATGGAAGAAGTAAACGAGAAGATGTTGTATACTCAGGAGACGATGTTGATTATAAAATAACTATAGATCAAGTACCGATAACTTTCGGTCCCGCAACGAAAGACGAATATATTATCGAGCCGCAGATTGTGTTCTGGAGAGATGGATTGGGTTATATGTGGGAAGAGGGAAATTCGATGTGTTATAAGTATAAAAGTGTTATCGCTACTGAGAACAGAGCAGATGACAGATTTGGTAAATCTGGTTATGATAAAAACTATATCGAATCTGGAAAATTTAATCCGGATTCAGTTGATAATGGAAGTAGTGGCTATATCGTTGGTTATGATAAACATGGTAAGAATGGGTATCCCACGCGTTCTACTCCTATAATAGACATTAAGCACATCCCTGTTCGTTTCCCGGCAGCTGAAATCAATGTGACGCTGACCATCAAGATGAAGAATATGGCTGACCCCATCGTCTATAACCGTATTTACCTTCCTGAATATGAATATGTGAGGGTGGTAGGCGACGAGCAGGCATCACTGGCAATACTCGACCGCATACTGGCGAAGAAGAACCTCAGCCCGAAGACCGCTGGTCACACTCAGAGCTACGACTTCCAGGCTGCCCGCATCAACAAGTGCTTCAAGTATCTTTTTGGCTACTCCAGATAAAAAACAATCACAGCGGGCTAAAAACCCGCTGTGATTGTTTTTACCTCATACTCCTGACGATATTGACGATCAAGACAATTGATGCAAATTAAAGTTTGTTTATCTGATAAACAGTAGTTCACGATATTTGGGCAAGGTCCAGAGACCGTCCTCGACAATCAATTCGAGCTTGTCAATCTCCATGCGGATGGCTTCCATCTTGGGACAGACGGTGTCGTGGTACTGAATGGCGCGCTGGTGGATGTTCTCCACGCGGTTGGCAACACGACGGGCCTCGGTGAGGTCTTCTACCAACTGCTCAATCCTTTCGGTACGTTCTGCGATTTCCTCGATGAGCTTCATGTTACGTGAGGACAGACGGTCAGCCTTATCAGCGCTGAACACTTCCTTCATGCCCTGTACGTTCTTGATGAGTTTGGACTGATAGTGCGTGCAGACGGGGATGATATGGTTCATGGCGAGGTCGCCCAGTACACGGGCCTCTATCTGTACGGTCTTGACGTACATCTCCCATTTCACCTCGTTGCGAGCCTCCAGCTCCTTGCGGTTCATGACCTTGGTGCTCTCGTGCTCGAAGATGACAGGGCACGACTTCTCGACATCTAATCCACGCTTGGCAGCCTCTTTCACCCATGCCTCAGAGTAGCCATTGCCATCGAAACGGACGGGCTTGCAGGTGGTGATATCCTCGCGGAGCACTTCCACCAGGGCGTGGAACTTGGCGGTGTGGCCTGTGCCTGCCTTGTATTCGGGGCGTTCAGAGAACTCGGCAATCTTCTTATCGACACGCTCCTTGAACGAGGTGAGTGCTTCGGCCATTGCGGCATTGAGCGCTATCATGGCTGAGGCACAGTTGACGCTGGAACCAGGTGCACGGAACTCGAAGCGATTGCCCGTAAAGGCAAAGGGCGACGTGCGGTTGCGGTCGGTATTGTCGATGATGAGGTCGGGAATCTGTGGGATATCAATCTGCATGTTCTTCTTGCCCTTGACCACCGATGTCTCGCCACGCTCAATCTTGTCAAGCAACTCGGTGAGCTGGGTGCCCAGGAACGACGAGATAATGGCGGGAGGTGCCTCGTTGCCACCCAGACGGTGCGCATTGGTGGCAGACATGATAGAAGCCTTCAGCAGTCCGTTGTGGCGATAGACAGCCATCAGCGTCTCTACAATAAAGGTGACGAAACGCAGGGTCTCGTTGGCTGCATCTTCTGGCTTCATGCCTTCAGTCTTGCCTGGAGCATGCAGCAAAACGCCTGTATCTGTTGACAGGCTCCAGTTGTTGTGCTTGCCACTTCCGTTGATGCCATCGAAAGGCTTCTCGTGCAACAATACGCGGAAACCGTGCTTGCGAGCCACCTTCTTCATCAGCGACATGAGCAGCATGTTATGGTCAACGGCCAGGTTGCACTCTTCAAAGATGGGGGCCAGCTCAAACTGGTTGGGGGCTACTTCGTTGTGGCGAGTCTTTACGGGAATGGCCAGTTCAAGGGCCTGAATCTCCAAATCCTTCATGAATGCCTGTACACGGTCGGGTATGGTTCCGAAATAGTGGTCGTCCATCTGCTGGTTCTTGGCACTCTCGTGACCCATCAGCGTACGTCCTGTCATGAGCAGGTCGGGACGGGCAGAATAAAGGCCTTCATCTACGAGGAAATACTCTTGTTCCCAACCCAGGTTAACCTGCACCTTCGTCACGTTGTCGTAGAAATACTGGCAGACGTCCTTGGCAGCCTTGCCAACAGCATGCAGCGAACGGAGTAGGGGAGCCTTGTAGTCCAAAGCCTCGCCGGTATAGGCAATAAATATAGTAGGAATACACAGCGTGTCGTCAATGATGAAAACGGGTGATGTTGGGTCCCAGGCACTATAGCCACGAGCCTCGAAGGTGTTGCGGATGCCACCGTTAGGGAACGACGACGCATCGGGCTCTTGCTGTACCAGCAATTTTCCTGAGAAAGTCTCAATCATACCTCCCTTGCCATCGTGCTCTACGAAAGCGTCATGTTTCTCGGCAGTACCCTCTGTCAGGGGTTGGAACCAGTGTGTATAGTGGGTCACACCCATTTCCATAGCCCACTGTTTCATGCCAGCAGCCACAGCGTCAGCTATGGAACGGTCCAGTCGGGCACCATTTTCTATCACGTCAACCATCTTGCTGTAAACCTCAGCAGGCAGGTATTTGTACATCTTCTGTTTCGTGAAGACGTACTTGCCAAAAAACTCTGAGGGACGCTCCTTGGGTGTCTTTACTTCAAGGGCACGCTTCTTAAAAGCCTCTTCTACTACCTGAAATCTTAAATTGTTTGCCATTTTTCAATTTACTATTGGACTATTTACTATTTACAATTCGTCAATGAAACGGCGAGTGATGTCGCCATAATTCTCTATTCTCCTGTCGCGCAGGAAAGGCCACCAGCGGCGCACTTGCTCTGAACGCTGCATGTCCACCTCGACAAGGGTTGTGACCTCTTGGTCTTTGGGTGCTTCGAAAAGCAGTTCGCCCTGTGGACCAGCCACAAAGGAGGTTCCCCAGAACTGGATGCCGTTGGTCTGCTGGCTGGGGTCTGGCTCCAAACCTACACGGTTGACAGTTACCACGGGTAGTCCGTTAGCTACGGCATGTCCACGCTGAACGGTCTGCCAGGCCATCCGCTGACGCTCCTGTTCGTCGGGGGTGTCACTGCTCTCATAGCCGATGGCTGTAGGATAAATCAACAGGTCAGCACCTTGCAGTGCCATCAGGCGGGCAGCCTCTGGATACCACTGATCCCAACAGACCAGTACTCCCAGACGACCTACTGAGGTCTGAATGGGGTGGAAACCCAAGTCGCCAGGGGTGAAGTAGAACTTCTCATAGTAGGCAGGGTCGTCGGGAATATGCATCTTGCGGTATTTGCCTGCTATGGTTCCGTCTTTTTCCAGCACCACAGCTGTGTTGTGATACAAGCCTGGTGCACGACGCTCAAACAGTGAGGTGACGATGACGACACCCAACTCCTTAGCCAAGTTTCCAAAAAACTCGGTGGAAGGGCCTGGGATGGGCTCTGCCAAGTCGAAGTTGTTGACATCCTCTACTTGACAAAAGTACAGAGAGTTATGCAACTCCTGCAACACTATGAGTTCTGCGCCCTGCTTAGCCAGTTCGCGTATCTTCGTAGCCAGATGCTGCATGTTCTGCTTCACGTTAGCCACGTTCTGTTGTTGTATCAGTCCTATCTTCATTTTACACTCTTCACTCTTCACTCTTCACTCTTCACTTAATAATACTGCATGGTGCAACAATGCAGACTTCCATGTTGCTTGATAACCGCACGACAGTCTATGCCTACAATTTCTCTGTCGGGGAAGGCCTGCTGGATGATGCGCTTAGCCTCTTGGTCAAGGTCGGGCTGGTTGTAGGTGGGCACCAGTACGGCACCGTTAATGACCAGATAGTTAGCGTATGTAGCAGGCAGACGCTCACCTTCATCATAGATAGGATGTGGCAACGGCAATTTCAAAAGCCTGTATGGTTGTCCTGCTATGGTGCGCAACGTTCTCAGCTCTTCTTCCATGCGTGCGAGATCAGGATGCTCCTCATCACCTCCTATATATAATAAGGTGTCGTCAGGACAGATGCGCACCAAGGTGTCGATATGTCCATCGGTATCGTCACCTATAAGACTGCCATGATTAATCCAAACGATGCGCTCAGCACCCAGGTATTCTTTCAGCTTGGCCTCTATGTCCTGTTGTGACAGCGGTTGGTTGCGATGCGGAGCCATGAGGCAACAGGTGGTTGTAAACACCGTTCCTTTACCGTCACTCTCAATACTTCCACCTTCCAGCACAAAATCCAGATGAGGCTCGTACAAGCCTTTGACTAAACCTTTTACAAAGAGATGTTTGTTAATCTGATTGTCCAGCTCTGCAGGGAACTTCTCACCCCATCCGTTGAACTGGAAGTCAAGGAGGATGAGGTCTGAGGGCTGAGGGCTGAGGTCTGAAGCCTCTTCAACGGTGATGAAGCCATGATCACGAGCCCACGTGTCGTTGGAAGTGAGAGGTAAGAGGTGAGAGGTAAGAGGTAAGAGTTCGGATTGAAGCTCTTTGGGTGCAACAATCAACACATCTTCGCGCTTACGGATTTCGCGAGCCATTTCCTCATAGACTGCCGTGATTTCCGGTAGCATAGGAGCCCAGTCAGTACCCTCGTGCGGCCACGTCAGCTGCACGGCTTTTTGAGGTTCCCATTCGGCAGGCATACGCCTCTTTTTCGCTTTCATGGCTGCAAAGGTAGTGCAAACCGAATGAAAAACCAAAATTATTTGGGTTTTTCTGAGGTGCAGCCTACCTAAGACAATGGTCAAAGGTACAAAAAGAAGTGAAAAATGAAAAGTGAAAAGTGAAAAATTTGGTTTTTCACTCACGATTTCGTAATTTTGCATGCAAATTATGATGTTGGAACTGCATAATGTGACGATAGGTCAGCAGATTCGTTCGCTGTCAATGGCACTTAGCGATGGTCAGCTGGTGAATATCACGGGTCAGAAAGGCTCGGGAAAAACTACGTTGTTGCGTGCTTTGCTGGGCTTTATACCTGTTGATAGCGGTCATATCAGCATCGATGGAGAGCTTTTGACACCCCTGTCAGCCCCCTATTTCCGTAGGCAGATGGCCTATGTGCCCCAAAATTTGTCATTACCAGAAGGTTTTCATGGGGTATCTACAGACTATGTACAACTGCTTCGCAAGGCGGTTGACTCCGGTAAAATGCTGCTGATAGTCGATGAACCATTAAAGGAACTGGGTGAAGAAGACCAGCGGACGGTTGACTGCATGTTGATGGAGGCAGTGCGGCGTGGTGCGATGGTGGTGACGGTTAATTCCCGATTTACACAAAATCAAGTCAGTCTATGATTAAAGCTTATCTACTGGTTCTTTTGGCTGTAGTCCTGTGGAAAGGATATTATGCCTGGAAACGAGGCCTGAAGACTTATCGTAAGGACCGGCATGACCATAACTCGCTTTATGAATATCTGTTGGGTAACGGTGCCACTCATGCGGAGGCGATACGTCCTTTTATGCATCATGCACTGGTAAGGGCTTTCAAGCCATTGCTGGGTCAATGGCGCCTGTTCCTGCTGTTATTCCTCTTGGGACTGTTGGTAATATGGCTCAGTTAGTACTTCCAGCTATTGACGAGTGGCAAGAAAGAAAAATAAATCTCAAAAAAAACGGATATCGCTGCGGTGAATAGCCGTTTTTTTTATACCTTTGCACACCGAAAACGTATTAATCACAAGGTAAAAGAACAGTATGGGTGGCTTTTTTGGCACAATTTCTAAGCAGGACTGCGTAAACGATTTGTTTTACGGGACTGACTACAACTCACATTTAGGTACCAAGCGCGCTGGTCTGGTGACATTCGATGAGAAAAGTGGTTTCCATCGCTCTATCCACTCTTTGGAGCGCAACTATTTCCGCTCACGCTTTGAAGACGAACTGGACCAGTTCAAAGGACATCAGGGACTGGGCGTCATCAGTGACACCGACCCTCAGCCTATCATCGTCAACTCCCATTTGGGGCGTTATGCGGTAGTGACGGTAGCCAAAATCAATAACCTGCGTGAGATTGCAGAGGAGTTGCTGAAGCAACGCATGCATTTCAGCGAGATGTCAGCCAACAATATCAACCAAACCGAGTTGGTGGCTTTGCTGATTAATATGGGTGATACGTTTGTTGAGGGTATCAACAAGGTTTATCAGAAGATAGAAGGCTCATGCTCAATGCTCATTCTGACGGAAGACGGCATTATTGCAGCTCGCGATTTCCTGGGTAGGACTCCTATCGTGATAGGCCAGAAGCAGATTCACCGTCTGTCACCTATTGGTACAGACGAGTTCTTGCAGGCTTACGCTGTGTCCAGCGAGACAACCAGCTTCCCCAACCTTGATTATAAAGTGGTTCGCGACTTAGGTCCTGGTGAGATAGTGCGTCTTCGTGCCGATGGTATCGAAGTGATGCAGAAGCCTTTTACCCGTTGTCAGATTTGTTCGTTCCTGTGGGTTTACTATGGTTTCCCAGCCAGCGACTACGAGGGTATCAATACAGAATATGTACGTGAGAAGAATGGTAGGTTGATGGGTGAGAAGGATACTGAAATCAATCCCGACTTGGTATGTGGTATTCCTGATTCCGGCGTGGGTATGGCCTTGGGCTATTCGCATGGTAAACAGGTGCCTTATAAGCGTGCCGTACTGAAATATACACCTACGTGGCCTCGTTCGTTTACCCCTGGTAATCAGAATCGTCGTGACCTGGTGGCAAAGATGAAACTCATCCCCAATCCGGCTGTCCTAAAAGACCAGCGCATCGTGTTCTGCGACGACTCCATTGTTCGTGGTACCCAGTTGCGCGACAATGTGCGCACCTTCTTCGACAATGGAGCCCGGGAGGTCCATGTACGCATCTCTTGTCCCCCATTGGTCTATGGATGTCCGTTTATTGGCTTTACCTCGTCAAAGACCGATATGGAGCTGATTACACGTCGTATTATCAAGGACTTCGAGGGTGATGACAAGAAGAACCTCGATCTGTATGCGAAAACGGGCACGCCAGAGTACCAGCGTATGGTCAACGAGATAGCTCGGCGCTTAGGTTTGACCAGCGTGAAATTCGCTACGATAGAGGACTTGATAGAGTCTATCGGACTGCCAAAGGAGCGTGTCTGCACCCACTGTTTTGACGGTACTTCGTATTGTCATGAGCGTCATGGTGAGGAGTGGTTTACGTAAGTGAAAAGGGAAGAGTGAAAAGTGATTAATTTCAACCGCACGTAGGAAAGAAGTAGGGAAAAGAGTTAAGAATACTAAAATATGGACTGTGACAGTCAATTTTTCACTTTTCATTTTTAGTTTTTCCTTTAAAATTCGTACCTTTGCAGTCTAAATTTTGATATAGAAGCGTGAAAATAAAGCAAGTGCTGTGCGCCCTTGAACAGTTCGCGCCTCTGCCCTTACAGGAAAGCTGGGATAATGCTGGCCTGCAAGTAGGACTGACAGAGGCGGAGCAGATTGTTGACGAGGCTATTGCAAAGGGGTGTAACCTCATTGTGAGTCATCATCCTTTGTTGTTCCGTGGCCTGAAACAGGTCAGCGGGGCTAACTATGTGCAGCGCTGTGTCATCAAGGCCATCAAGAACGACATCGTAGTGGTTTCCATGCATACCAATATGGATAATGCCAAGTATGGCGTCAACTGGAAAATAGCTGAGAAACTGGGCCTCGCTGACGTCAATTTCTTCGCGGCAAAGAGCGTTGATGGTATTGAGGCGGGTAGTGGTGTGGTAGGTAGTCTTCCTAATGCGATGGCTGCTGACGAATTCATCCTGATGGTCAAGAAACGCTTCGGGGTAGAGTGTGCCATGTGCAACCAGTTGCTGCAAAGGCCTATCCGTAAGGTCGCCATCTGTGGCGGAGCAGGCGATTTCCTGTTGGACGATGCCGTCAGCTTGGGTGCTGATGCCTTTATTACAGGCGAGATGCACTACCACCAGTATTTTGACTATGAGCAGAAGATTCAGATTTGCGTCATTGGTCATTATCAGAGTGAACAATACACCGCAGAGGTGTTCCGTGACATCATCCAGAAGGAGTGTCCTGGTGTGCGCACAGAAATTGCTGAGACCTGTACGAATCCGATTCTCTATATTTGAGTAAAATTGCAAAATAAATAGTAAATTCTTGCTCTGGCAAGCGTCCCTGCGGGCCGAGCGGTAAATAGTATAATTGTAAATTAGTAAAATGGCTAAGAAAGACCCTATTGAAATGCCGGTTGAAGAGCGTCTGAAGACTCTTTATCAACTGCAGGCTACGCTCTCAGGAATCGATGAGAAGCGTGCGTTGAGAGGTGAACTGCCTCTGGAAGTACAGGACCTTGAGGATGAAATCGAGGGATTGACTACTCGTATAGAAAAGATTCAAAACGACATCAATGACTATGAGCGTGCTGTAACACAGAAAAAAGGTGAGATTGAGACCGCAAAAGCCAGCGTAGAGCGTTATAAGGCCCAGCTGGAAGAGGTTAAGAACAACCGTGAGTACGATACGCTGTCAAAGGAAATCGAGTATCAGACACTGGAAATCGAACTTTGCAACAAGAAGATTAAGGAGGCAGCCTTTAAGATAGAAGACAAGAAGGCTGAACTGGCTCAGAATCAGGAAATCATGCAGGATCGTCGCCAAGATCTCGAGGTCAAGAAGAGCGAGCTCGACGAGATTATGGAAGAGACCCGTGCAGAGGAAGATAAGCTGAAACAGAAGGTGAAGGAACTGGAGATGAAGATTGAACCACGTCTGCTCACTTCATTCAAGCGTATCCGTAAGAATGCCCGTAACGGTCTGGGTATCGTTTACGTGCAGCGTGATGCTTGCGGCGGTTGCTTTAACAAGATTCCACCCCAGCGTCAGTTGGATATCAAGATGCACAAGAAAATCATCGTTTGCGAGTATTGTGGTCGTATTCTGATTGATCCGGAATTGGCAGGTGTTAAACTTGACAAGCCCGTAGAGGAGAAGAAAACACGTAAGCGTGCCATCCGCAAGACCGTCAAGAAGGCAGAGGATGAAGTTCCCGAAATGACAGAGGATTAAAGCTGGGAATAGTCGGGAATTTCTCGCAGAAACTCATATCGTTGGTTGGCATAGTCCATCTTGCAGCAATAGTGCTGTAAGCCATTGCTGACCACGAGATAGTCCACATGAAGCAGTAGGTTATAGACCGTTATCTGGTCGAACACCTGCTGCTTTATTTTGATGGTAGGCGCTTTATATTCTATAATCATCCGTGGAGTTGTGTCCTGCTGGTATAGAATGGAGTCACAGCGCAGTTTCTTGTCGCCTATGCGCAATTCTATCTCATTACCTAGAAGTCCCTTAGGATAGCCTTTAAAATCCACCAGCCAATGGGTAAAATGCTGGCGTACCCATTCCTCTGGGGTCAATGTCACATAGCGTTTACGCAGGAAATCGAAAATTACGGGCTTTTCCTGTGTTCCACGCAGTTTTACATCGTATGGCGGTAGATTCAATTCATACATATCGGCTACAAAATTACGAAATTCTTGGGATATTTCGCAAGAATTTCGTAATTTTGCAGCATGGCTCAGCCAACAGTGACATATGATAGCGTGATGAGCGAGCTGAAAGCACGCCATTTTAAGCCCATTTATTACCTGATGGGTGATGAATCCTATTATATCGATAAGATCAGCGACTGGATATCCGAAAATGTGCTGCAACCAGAAGAAAGAGACTTCAACCAGACCGTTCTTTTCGGATCAGATGTGAATGCTTCCCAGATTGTGGATGCTGCCAAGCGATATCCTATGATGTCAGAATATCAGGTGCTTATTGTCAAAGAAGCCCAGAATATAAAGAATATAGAGCCACTCGAGAAGTATCTGAAGGCTCCTATGTCTTCAACCATCCTGGTGATGTGCCATAAGAATGGTACGATTGATGGCAGAAAAAGGGAATATGTGAAGGCCATCCAGCAGGCAGGAGTGCTTTTTGAGAGTAAGAAACTGCGTGAACGTGACCTTCCTACCTTTATAGAACAGTATTTAAAGGCTCGTGGAGCGTCTATAGACCCCAAGTCAACGCAAATGATAGCTGATGCCATAGGAGCCGATTTAAATCGTCTGACCAGCGAATTAGGCAAGGTCTTGCTTGGCTTGCCAGAGCAGGATAGGAGAGTCACTCCACAGGTGGTAGAAGCTCAGATAGGGGTAAGCAAAGACTTTAATGCTTTTGAATTGCGTGATGCCATTGTAAATCGCAATATTCTCAAAGCGAACCAGATTATCAAGTATTTCGATGAAAATCCGAAGGCTGGAGGCCTCTATGCACTACTCCCCATGCTTTTTAACTATTTCCAGAATCTGATGCTGGCCTATTATTGTCCACAGAAGAATAGTCAGGAGGCATTGGCTCAGTGGCTCGACATGAAAACGCCTTGGGGAGTTCGCGACTATATGACAGGTATGCGAAATTACTCCGGAATGAAAGTGATGCAGATTATTTCCAAGATAAGAGAAATTGACGCAAAAAGTAAGGGGTTAGACAATCCCAATACCCCTCCAGGGGAGTTGATGAAGGAATTAATTTTCTTTACATTACACTGAAAAGAGGCTCATTGATGCCTCTTTTTTTTCTAGAATCCATTTTTTGCTATACATAAAAAAATGCCCTCAATCCCCGATGGCTACTGGGTTTCTCCCAGATTATTCCCCTTTATATTTCGTGTATTTATATTTTTCCCACCGATTGCTCAGATTTCGTGCAAAATCCGAGAATTTTGGCTTTTTGAAACCCCAAAATTTGCGTTTAGTAAATTTTAATATTTTGCTTTCTGAATTTAAAATCCTAAAACCAACAAAACTCTAAAGCGAGATTAATAAATAGAGATGGATTTTAGTAATTTGTAAACCTAAACCGCAATCATAAAATGTAAATTTACAAACCAAATCTTTCACTTTTGTTTTGTATATTTATGCTTATACACTCTGCAAATATGTCTTTAAATAACTAAACCCCAGTATTTTATACATATTTCCAAAGAAAATCATCAAGAATTACCCGTAGATTCAAGGATTAATACGTATATACCTCTGTAAACTCTCATTACACGCGAATTATACAATTAAAAGCCAGATAGTTATGCGATATTCCATAAGAAATGCTTTGTAATAGTTTAGGATTTACAATTTTAATTTGCAATACCAAACCAAGAAATACACCTCTGTAAATTTACCATTTAAAATACTGAATTACAAATCTAAAATTTAAATATTAAAATTTTCTTTAGATTTCTTGCATGTTTCAAAAAAAAGATTTACCTTTGTAAAATCAATCAAAAATGGCATTTTTTGCCCTATTTCGACGACAATGGATACAAAAGATCGCATTAAACTCATTATGGAAGATCAGCACATGACCCAACAAGTGTTCGCTGACTTCCTCCAGCAGTCCCCTGCTACCCTAAGCAGCATATTTAATGGTAGGACACGTCCAACCCTGAATATCGTGGATTCTATTAAAACGAAAATTCCTGACATTAGTGTCGAGTGGCTATTATACGGAACGGGTGAGATGTATGTATCCCACCCTGCTGCTTCGTCAGAGGATCAATTATTCAATTCTGGCGATGATCAGGAGTTGATGTTAAATTTCGATAATCCTGTTCCTGTTTCTTCAAATGGCCATCAAATTGCACCTTCGGCAGCCAATTTCCAGCAAGGTGTAAGAAATACACGTCAGGAATTGGTACGCGAGGAACTAAAGATATTGGAAAAAGAGCCACGACGGGTGACGGAGATTCGTGTCTATTACGATGATCAGACTTACGAGACTTTTGTACCAGCTAAAAAGTAGGCAAATCATGTCCTGACATCGAAGTGTTCTCCGGTGTTATACCTGTCAATCAGGCTTTATTAGATGGTTGAAAAGAAGTGTCCCTGCACGTGTAAACTGACACGTAAGGTGTTGACTCTTAATGACTTTTGTAGTTGACTCATGTCCCTGCTTTGTCGTCTTCATGACTAGGAGGGCAGGACGCATGTCAAACATGACATCAGTGCTCGAATAGTTCGAGAAAATACTGGTGTCTTGTTTTGTCAGGAGCATCATGCAGAGGATGATGCTATATATAATGAGTATAATGATTCTATCCATTGATTTGGCAAAGATAGCTATTTTTTTTCTCTCTACCAAGTTTTTAACCATTTTTTTTCGTACCTTTGCAACGCTGAAAATGTGTGATTATGATGAAATATATTATCGACTTGACGGTTCGCAGTGTTGAAAACCTCAGTCCCAAGCATGTTTTGATTAAGTTAACTGACCATCAGCCATTGCCTGAAATGCTGCCAGGACAGTTTGTTGAAGTACGTGTTGACGGTTCTCCTGCTACGTTTCTCCGTCGTCCTATCTCTATTCATTTCGTTGACAAGGTTCATAACGAGCTATGGCTCATGGTTGCCATGATAGGTGATGGAACCCGTCAGATGGGACGGCTTCAGGCAGGTGATACCCTGAACTGTGTGCTTCCCTTGGGCAATGCCTTTACCATGCCTGCTGCTAAGGATGAGAAAGTACTGCTGGTAGGCGGAGGCGTAGGTGTGGCCCCCATGCTTTATCTGGGTTCTGCATTGCATGCCCAGGGCATTCAGCCTACTTTCCTGTTGGGTGGACGTACAGCTCAGGACCTGTTGGAACTTGATATATTCAATAGGTACGGGCGCGTATGCGTAACGACAGAGGATGGTTCTTTGGGCGAGAAAGGCTTTGTTACCAATCATTCGGTGTTGAACGAGCATTTCGACCGTATCTGTACTTGCGGTCCCACCCCTATGATGAAGGCTGTGGCGCATTACGCCAAGGAGCATGATATCACCTGTGAGGTCTCTTTGGAGAATTTGATGGCCTGTGGCCTGGGGGCTTGTCTCTGCTGTGTTGAGAAGACCACAGAAGGTAATTTGTGTGTATGTAAGGAGGGGCCAGTGTTTAATATCCACAGGCTGCTGTGGTAATTCATAATTCATAATGCATAATTCATAATTAATGGCAAGATTAGATGTAAATATAGGGGCATTGACCTTGAAGAATCCAGTGATGACCGCTTCAGGCACGTTTGGCTACGGCCTCGAGTTCGCTGATTTCGTTCCCCTCGACGGACTGGGTGGCATCATTGTCAAGGGAACCACGTTGAAGCCTCGTGAGGGCAATGACTATCCCCGTATGGCAGAGACAGCGCAGGGCATGCTCAACTGTGTAGGTCTGCAGAACAAGGGTGTGGACTATTTCTGTGAGCATATCTATCCTCAGATCAAGGATATTGATACCAATATGATTGTCAATGTCAGTGGCTCTTCCCCAGAGGATTATGCTGAGTGTGCAGCCCGTATTGATGCGTTGGAGGGTATTCCAGCTATCGAACTGAATATCTCCTGTCCTAATGTCAAGGATGGTGGTATGGCCTTTGGTGTCACCTGTGCAGGTGCTGAGAGTGTCGTCAAGGCAGTCCGTGAGCGTTATCACAAGACCATGATAGTCAAGTTGTCGCCCAATGTTACGAATATAGCGGATATAGCCCGTGCTTGTGAGGCCCAGGGGGCAGATAGCGTGTCGCTCATCAATACCCTGATGGGTATGGCCATCGATATCGAGAAGCGTAAGACCCTGTTGAGCATCAACACAGGCGGATTGAGCGGTCCATGTGTCAAGCCAGTGGCTTTACGCATGGTATGGCAGGTAGCCAAGGCCGTCAAGATACCAGTGGTAGGCTTAGGCGGTATATCCAGTGCTACTGATGCCATCGAGTTCTTCATGGCAGGAGCTACGGCCATCGAGATTGGTACGGCCAACTTCCTGGATCCTGCCATTACTGTGAAGGTACGCGATGGAATCAACCAGTGGCTTGATGCCCATGGGTGTCAGGATATACATGAAATCATCGGTTGTATATAGAAAAATTTGAGAGCGGCCAATGGGCCGCTCTCAACCAACACAAAAACTAAACTAGACTTAACTAAAGCATATCAGGATTTTCACAAACCCTCAATAGCACTTGCAAAGATAGTGCAAATCTTTTAAACAGCAAGGCTTTTTATGTTTTTTTTGCATTTAGATGCGATTTTCGTGCATTTTTGCCGCTTTATTTGACAAATATGCATCCAAAATCGTCATTGCAGCCATTGATTCAACAATCGGTACAGCCCGAGGCAACACACAAGGATCATGACGACCTTTGGCCTTCAGTGTCGTTTCCTGTCCGTTTATGTCCACCGTTTTTTGTTCACAGAGTAGGGTAGCCACTGGTTTAAAGGCTATTCGGCAGTAGATGTCCTGTCCGTTAGAGATACCTCCTTGGATGCCTCCGGAATGATTGGTTTCAGTGGTAATCTGTCCATTTACAGAACAGAACCTGTCGTTTTGTTCCGATCCGCGGGCGGTCACACTATTGAATCCCTCACCATATTCAAAGCCTTTCACGGCGTTGATGCTCAGCATGGCAGCTCCCAACATGGCATGAAGCTTGCCAAATTCCGGCTCTCCAAGTCCTGCGGGACAGCCTTGTATGACACAGGTTATCACACCTCCGATGGTATCGCCTTCAGCTTTCACCTCCTCTATCAGCCGGATCATCTCTTCCGCCTTCTTACTGTCAGGACAACGGACGATGTTCTCCTCAGCCTTTGCCAGGTCGTAGAGCTTGTAGTCGCGGTCTAGTGCTATAGAGCCCACCTGCGAGGTGTAGGCGGTAATGCTTACTCCTACTTCTCTCAATGCCAGTTTGGCCAGTGCACCGGCCACACATCGACTGATGGTGATACGGGCAGAGGAACGTCCACCCCCACGATGGTCTCGCACACCATACTTATAGGCATACGTGTAGTCAGCATGTGAAGGACGATACAAATCCTTCATGTTGTCATAGTCATTCGAGTGCTGATTGGTATTCCTGACAATGAAGCCAATGGGACATCCCGTTGATTTCCCTTCATATACGCCGCTCAACAGTTCCACCTGGTCTGCTTCTTTCCTGGATGTGGTGATAGAACTCTGTCCTGGCTTGCGCCTGTCCAGTTCCTGTTGTATGAACTCCAGGTCAATAGGGATGCCAGCGGGCATACCGTCTATGACACCGCCAATAGCCTCTCCATGACTCTCGCCAAACGTCGTCAGCCTGAATATGTTACCAAATGTATTCACTTTTCATTTTTCACTCTTCACTCTTCACTTTTCACTTTTCACTTTTAATGGCAATCGCAGTTGCATTGACTGCCACAATCGCTGTTACAGTCACCATGACAGTTGCCGCCACAGCCACTGCATCCGCCTGTCATGTGCTTGATGAGCTGTTGTACTTCCTCACTGGTTGCCTCGCGGTTCTCCACTACTTTTCCTTCGAAGTGCAGGGTTTCGCCAGCCAGTGGATGGTTCAAATCCACCTTTACCTTCTCCTCACCTACTTCCACGATGCGACCATAGAATCGGTTACCGTCTTCGTTCTGCAAGGGGACAATGGCATCCACGTAGATGTGCTCATGGTCAAATCGGCCATCCACACAGAACATCTCGCGGTCTAGATCCAACACACGTTCGTCAACATATTCCCCGTAGGCTTCCTCTTTTTCCAGTGAGAAACTGAAATCCTGGCCTTTTTCCAAGTTGACCACGTTTTTCTCAAAGGCATCCAGCGTAATGCCAAAGCCGGTAATAAACTGGAAAGGCTGGTCAGCCTTTGTTTCCTCCATCAGTTCTTTTCCTTGTTCACCGTTTACGTACAGACGGTAATTCAAAGCAATGAATTTGTTCTTATTCTCCATCGATTTTCTGTTCAGTTTAATTTTCAGGGTACAAAAGTACGAATAAGTGGGCGAAAAACCAAATGAATAGCGTTTTTTCTTATATATAATAAGGTATATATAGCTCTTCATTGACCTTTGTCAAGGTTTCCCCAGAATCTTTGACAGACGTCAAGAATTTGGTCTGTGTACGCAAACAATTTGCTAAAAAGTTTGGAATGTATTCCTTTTTGCCGTACCTTTGCATTGTCAATCAGATAAAACTGATGACGTAAGGATAACTTTTAAGTAAGATTAAAAAGATTAAGAAAGGGTAACAAAAATGAAAAGAATGATTCTTACAATTGTAGCAATGCTTAGCATGACTATGACATTTGCTGAGAATGAGAACATGTGAAGAAGCTCAGCCAGGCTCTCGGTTTGTCGAAGGATCAGGTTGAAGGTGTAGCCGAAGTACACAAGACTTTCAGTGCTGAGATGCTGTTTGCAGCACAGTACGGTAAGGAAGAGCGCGCCAAGATGGTTGAGAAGGCCATTCAGAAGGACCTCGCTTACATGAACTACATGCTGAGCGACAGCCAGTACCGCAAGTATGTGATGCTGCTCAATGTAACACTTCACAACCGTGGTTTGAAATAATCAGACAGAAATTATTAAAATCATTGAATAGCCATCGTCCTTCGGGACGGTGGTTTTTTTATGTTAAGGTTATCGTTCCCGTTCCTGTTCTTGATTTTGTTTAAAAAATATTTGGTAAATCATTCACTTATTCGTACCTTTGCAGTCTGATATAACCTAGATTGGTTATGATAGCAGCTTAGGATCCAATGGAAAAAACAGATAAAGCACCTACTTGGGTGGTCGTTCGGACTTTTAATAAGAAAGAGATGGAGGTTAGTTCATTCCTGACAAAGAATGATCTTCATCACTTTATTCCGATGACCTATAGCGAAAAGTTGAAAAAAGGCGAGGAAAAGCCTCGTAGGGTGCAGGTTCCTGTTATCCATAATTACATCTTTTTGGAGAAGAGCCTTGAGGAAAAGGAGCTTCGCAACAAGTTGGCGGAATGTGGTTCCCCGATGTTTCTGATGAAGGATAAAAGTTCTGGGGCTCTTGCTGAAATACCGGACCGCGACATGGTGGAATTCCGTCTGCTTTGCGATCCAGACTATTCCAAGACCCCTAAGGAGTTTGCCGATGTCGAAGATAGCGAAGTCCTTCCCGGCAAGGATGTGATGGTAGTCCATGGGCAGTTTAAAGGCATTCGTGGCAAACTTTGTAAGAAGAACCAGAAATACTGGTTTGTAAAGACCGTAGGAGGTATCAGCGTCATGCTGCGCATCTCCCGTTGGTACTGTAAGGTAGTGGATTAATAACGAAAATGATAATTATCAAGATATGCAAGAATTCAATATAGACAGTTCCAAACTTCAGATGGAAACGGAAGAAAGAGGTGCTTCCTTCTTCGATTTCGAGAAAATCAAGATGGTGTTCATCCTTCATTGGAAGTGGTTCATCCCGTCTGTAGTCATTTGCCTGTTATTGGCTGTGTATTATCTGTGGGTCACCCCCACCACTATCTCGGTAACGGGTAAGATGCAGCTTATTGAGAGAAGTCAGGGGAAGAGCAATTCTTCCGCCGGTATGGCCATTTTGAGCTCTCTTCCTTTGGGGTTGGGCAATAGTATCAGTAGTACACTGGGTGGCGCTGCGGGTATTGACATCGAAAAGGAGATTCTGACTTCTACCGACTTGGTTCGTGATGTCGTTTACGACTTAAACCTTTATACCACCTATAAGGTAGAGAGGTGGGGTAGGAGTACGCAACTCTATAAAGACCAGCCTGTGGAGGTCACCCTTGACAGGACCCACCTGCTCTGGATGGATCGTGAACTGCCTTTGAATTACCACCAGGCCAGCATGACCATCAGTAAAGACGATAAAGGCTACGAGGTGCAGGGATCTGCCGATGGAAAGCCCTTCACTAAGCGTTTCACCTCCCTTCCCGTCAGTATCAGGACGGAGGTGGGTACCGTCAGGATAGCAGATAATGATCAGCTCACGGCTTCTCAGCGTAAGGCTTATGCGAAGGGCTTTGAGTTGAAAGCCACCATTGCCCCCCCGATGATAGTTGCGAAGGGTTATATTTCACGCATGGTGGTGGCACCCCCGAAGAAAGAAGTTTCTAACTTGCTCAATCTGACGCTAAGAGATGAGAGCATGATTCGTGGCATGGACTTCATCACACGTTTGGTGACAATCTACAATCGTCGTGGTAAAGAAGATGTTGACGAGCAGAATCGCAAGACCGATCAGTTTGTCAACGATCGTTTGTCCAAAATAAATGTGGAATTGGGCCTTAGCGACGATGCATTCCAGCGTTCTAAGGAAAAATACCAGATTACAGATCCCGAAGCAGATGCTAGTGAGGCATTAAGTAAGAAGAATCAGTATGAGGAACAGTTAATACAGATAGGTATCCAGCTTCAGTTGCAGGATTATATGAACGAGTTTGCTCAGAATCCTGCCAATATCTATGAGGTTATTCCTGTTGTTAGCGGTGGTATGAGCTATGGTAATATGGGTGGCATGAGTGCTGGTGGTGGCCAGGCTTTGAGTCGTCATAACACCCTGGCTTTCCAGCGTAAGGAACTTTTGAAAAGCATGAGCGAGAAGGCTCATCAGGTACAGCGTGTAACAGAATTGATAGAGGAACTTCGTCCAACGCTTCTCACCGAACTGTCTCGTATGCGTCAGGCTATTGTCATCCAGCGTCAGAATGTGGAGCGTGAATACAAGAAAGCGATGGAGCGTATTGGCAGTGCTCCTCGTATGGAACGCCTATTTACCGATATCGATCGTCTTCGCGAAATCAAACAGGGTGTCTATACGGTGATGCTGCAGAAACGCGAGGAATTGGCCATGAATCGTGTGGATGCCACTAATAAAGGCAAACTGATTGAGAAAGTTCAGGTAAATGGTGGTAGTGATATGCCTAAACAGGGCTTTGTTCTGTTGATAGCATTAGTTTTGGGTATTGTCATTCCATTCTTGGCTATCTTATTGCTGTTTTTCCTGAAAAATAAGGTGGAGACGCGCAACGATTTGGAAAAATCTGCTAAGTTCCCCGTATTGGGCGAAATTCCAACCGTCAACAACGAGGAAACTCTTCGTACCCTTCGTACCAATTTGTTGTTGCATTTACAGGAAGGTCAGAAAACCATTTTGGTCACTTCCAATGCTGCGGGCGATGGTAAGACCTTTAATGCTCTTCGTTTGGCTGAAGGATTAGCTCGCTTGGACAAAAAGGTCGTCCTCTGCGATTTCAATCTTCGTCATCCAGGCATAGCCAAGGCACTTTCTCTTCCTGAGAAGTCTGGGGTTTACGAATTGTTATGTAAGGGCATGCTTTCAACTGCTGATGTCCAGTCATACACCGTTCAGGCTGAGGGTTTTGATGTGTTGGTAGCCGGCAAGTTTGGCCAGGTTCATCCTTCTGACCTCCTTGCTCGCAACAGTTTCGAACAGCTGATGGGAATGTTGAAATCCCAGTACGACTATGTGATTATCGATTCTCCCGCACTGGCTGATTGCAGTGATACCTACCAGCTTGCCACGCAGGCTGATGCCACCTGTTTGGTGGTCAAGGCCGACCATACCCTCCAGTCCGATGTAAAACATTTGGATCTATTGAATCGCTTACCTGATAAACTGATGATTTTTAATGCTATTGATATGACTAAGAAAAAGTATAAATACCTTTACAAGCAGTTTTTGACGCTGCTTTCTGTTGTGCTCTTACTCACATCTTGTTCTGTTAAGAAATTTGCCTATTTTCAGGGTGCTGACAAGATTAATCTCAACCAACAAAGTGCTTTCTACGATGCGCGCATCATGCCTAAGGACCAGTTGGACATCAAGGTCTATACCATCAGTCCCGAGGCTTCTGCGCCCTTTAATATGTCCAATGTCTCGGTATCTAGTGGAGGGCAAGGTTCTTCTGCCTCTGCTGGTAGTTCTCAGAATTATCTGGTCAGCAACGATGGAACCATCGAATTCCCAGTTTTAGGCCGTATCAAGGTCGTTGGTCTGACCAAGGAAGAGTGTGAGAAGATGATTCTGGAAAAGATCCGTCCTTATATGGCGGCCACAGAAGAACCTATTGTCACCGTTCGTCAGGCTAATTATACCATTACTGTTTTAGGTGAGGTTGGCAGTCCTGGCATTATTCAGGTCAGCCGTGAAAAGATAAATATTTATGAAGCTTTAGCGATGGCTGGCGATATGACCGTCAATGGTATTCGCGATCGTGTCAAGCTCTTCCGTGAGAATGCCGATGGTACCCGTGAACTGCACATGCTTGACTTGAGCGATGCCAACATCATGAACTCCCCCTATTTCTATCTCCAGCAGAACGACATGATTTATGTGCAGCCCAGCGTTGTCAAGAAGATGCAAGGCAACCTTGTTACCAGTCTGATCATTCCTCTTACTACTTCTCTGGTATCTTTCTCTGCATTACTCATCGCATTGTTTAAGTAAGATAACTAAGAGGATGTGCTCTTGATGGTCCATATCAAATAACAGATAGTAGCAGCCCCCGCTGTTGCGTTCCGACTTGAAGCCGAGCTTCTTCATGGTCAGGCTGACACAACTCAGCAAAATAGGCGTTTCCCTTCTTATAGGCTGCCCGATAGTAGATGCCACCCTCGGCAGGATTGCTGTTCTCCCCCTCATACCAGTAGATGATGCGGAATTCCTCTCCACTGATGGTTTCATACAGAAGAAGTACGTGTGAGTCCTCCATGAGCTTCCTTCTAACCTCATCCATCAGGGTTCTGTCCACGTGGTCTATATCGCAGATGACCAGTCCCGTCATCGTGGTGACATGGGCAAGCTGCTTGCCGTTGCCATTGAAGAGTACCGCCACCGAGAAAGCAGGCATCATCATCTCTTTAACCTTCTTGTTAGCCTCTTGGCGTGTAATGGTCTTGGCCAGGTTCCGATAAAGTTCGGTCTTGTTTTTGACGTCCTGGTCGTACTGAAGAACAATGACTCACCTATGTGAATCATCGTAATGCTTGAATTTTATGTTTCTTTAACTTTTATCGACCAATCAAATGAATATTTTCTGCAAAAATTGCAAATATCTCCCAATTTTTTACTACTTTTGTACCGATATAGTGCGCAATTCCGAGAAATCTACGGGTTTAACGCCCTAGTGTAGAGGTGGTAATTCGCTGGACTATACCCTTTTAGCCATTTCTTACCCCGTCCGTTTACTATGTAAAAGGACAAGGGAAAAGTATGCTTATAGGTGAAGTTTCAGCAAAATGGCCCCTCTTTGTGTAAATAACAGTTATTTTGTATGGAAAAAGAATGGACTATGATTATCAGGCCCCAGGAAAAGCTCTGGAAAGTAAACTTGAAAGAGATCTGGGATTATCGTGACCTGATAGAACTCTTTGTAAAACGTAATATCGTAACAGTGTATAAACAGACCGTATTGGGTATGGGGTGGTTTCTCATTCAGCCAGTATTGACAGTCATCATGAACATGGTGGTTTTTGGTGGTATTGCCCAGATGAGCACCGATGGCCTGCCACAGGCACTGTTTTATCTGGCTGGTAATGTTTGCTGGTTCTACTTTTCGGATTGTCTGAACCAGACCTCCAGTACCTTTTTGGCTAATCAAGGCATATTTGGTAAGGTATATTTCCCCCGTTTGGTAGTCCCTATCAGTACGGTCATCAGTAACCTTTTGCGTTTCGGCATTCAGTTAGGTTTATTTGTTGCGGTATATCTTTATTTCTTGATTAACGGAACAGATGTATGTCCCAATTGGGCGATTCTTATAGTTCCATTTCTTATTGTGATGATGGCTGGCTTGGGCTTAGGCTTCGGCATTCTGATCTCATCTATGACGACGAAGTACCGTGACTTAACCATCCTTTTCACGTTCGTCGTCCAGCTCTGGATGTATGCTACCCCCATTGTCTATCCCATCAGCATGGTCACCAACGAGACTTTACGTACCATTATCATGCTGAACCCCATGACCTCTATTATCGAGGCCTTCAAATACGCTACCCTTGGCCAGGGTTATTTCTCATGGGAAGCCCTCGGCTATAGCTTCGCCTTTATGTCCATCCTCCTTGTCTGGGGTGTTGTGATATTCAACAAGGTACAACGCTCATTCATGGACACGGTGTAACTTTGACGTTCTCAAAGAAGGTATAAAGTGTTGTCTGGTGTGTGAATCGCTCGTCGAAGAACAGTATTTTTGGTAGCAAGCGAGCAAGCTTGAGCGAAGGTTAGGGTTAAGGTTAAATTTTCAACGAAAATTTTTTTTTATGAATGCAATAGAATTCGATCACGTAGGTAAACAATATAGGCTGGGCCTGGTCTCTACAGGTACGTTCAGTGACGACCTGACTCGCTGGTGGACCATGCATGTCCGCCATAAGGAAGATCCATTCCTGAAAATAGGCGAGACCAACGACCGCACCAAGAAAGGCGATAGCCGCTTTGTTTGGGCCTTGAAAGACATCAACTTCAATGTTGAACAAGGTGATGTTGTGGGTATCATTGGTAAGAATGGTGCAGGTAAAAGCACCCTGCTGAAGCTCCTCTCCCGTGTTACCACTCCAACCGTTGGTGAGATCCGTGCCCGAGGTCGTATAGCCTCTTTGCTAGAGGTGGGAACAGGCTTCCACCCCGAGATGACCGGTCGTGAGAATATCTTCATGAATGGTGCCATTATGGGCATGACCAAACAAGAGATTACTCGTAAACTGGACGAGATTGTGGATTTCTCTGGCTGCGAACGTTATATCGACACCCCTGTGAAACGCTATTCCTCCGGTATGACCGTCCGTTTAGGATTTGCTATAGCCGCCCATTTGGAACCAGAAATCCTCGTTGTTGATGAAGTCCTGGCTGTTGGTGATGCAGAATTCCAAAAGAAAGCCATTGGCAAGATGCAGGATGTTTCGAAAGGGCAGGGTAGAACAGTATTGTTTGTGAGTCATAATATGGATTCCATGCTTAATCTCTGCCAAAAGGGTGTCCTTTTAGAAAATGGAAGTGTGAAATACATGGGTGACATAAGGTCGACAGTCTCTGAATATCTTGGAGGAGATAATGACAATAAATTTATTCAGAAAAAGCCTCAAAGTCCGCTGTTTATTTCTACAGTATTCTTTACAGGAACACATGAAAACCAGAGTGGTCTTTTTAATTTCGATGAAGATATCACTTTTACTGCTGTAATCAAGAAAGACGCTGATCTGAAGGTTGATAAGAATGCAGTGATGAGCGTTATTCTTATGACAGCAAACAGAACTCGGATATGTAATTATGAGATACCTATTGGAGATATGCAAGAATCGGAAAGGTCTATAGAATTTCGTTATAAATCAAAAACGCTGTTACCTAACACCTATCTAATTAGAATAGTGATGCATATTCCTAATGTACAGTTCTATGATAGGCAGGATACATGTTCTTTCAAAGTTTCCGATAATGGTACAGAGTTTTTGAAATACAATGGCACGGACAATGGCTTGATTATTTACACCCCAGATGTTAACATGTAAAAGTAATGACGCAGGAGAAGTTTATATTAATCAAAACGTTGAGCGCTTTTAGCTCTTTTTGTGAGGAAAACCATTTGACGTATTATGCTGCTTATGGTACGGCTTTAGGAGCTGTTAGACATCATGGTTTTATTCCGTGGGATGATGATATTGACGTACATATGCCTAGGACTGATTATCAGCGTTTATTGGAAATGCGAGATAAAATACCTTCCCCTTATCAGTTGGCTGATATTTCAGAGAGGGGTTATACGGCTCCTTTTATGAAATTTATGGATATGAGCACTACGATATGGGAATTTGAAAGAATTCCATATATGCTAGGGGTTTATATTGATATATTTCCTTTGGACGAATGTTCTGAGGATGTGGCTAAGGTGAGGGTGTTAAAAAAGAAACTTGATGATACTTTCTTTACCTATTTTAGAAGTCTTGAAAAGTGGAGCACGAAAGAACTGCTTTGGTGTTTAGTTCATAGAGATTGGAATAATTCTGAATGCATTCTGAAGAAAAAATACCATCATTTTTTCAAACAGGAATCATACCATCATCAAGTTGTTCGATTATTAAATGAATTAAGTTCTTATCCAACTGGATCTTTTTATGTAAGTTCCGCAGATGTTTATATAGATGATGCCATCTTTAAAAAAGAATGGTTTGGAACTCCTGTTGAAATGCCTTTTGAAAATATCACTATTAAGGTTCCTGAAGATTGTGACGGTTATTTACGTTTCTTATATGGTGATTATATGCAACTTCCATCTGAAGATGAACGGATATCTCATCATTCTCGTTATTTTGTTTCGTTGGATAGAGGATATACAATAAAGGAAGCAAGAAAACTTTTGAAAAAGAGGTTGATGCGATAAGCAACGTTCTTCTCTAATCTCGTAATAGTTTATAGTTAATTTAGGAATATTTTTATATATAATGGCAAAGATTGTATATTTAGGCATGATAGGAGACATCATGCATCCAGGTTATATCAACATCATTAACAAAGCAGCAGAATATGGTGATGTGATGATTGGCTTGTTTACGGATAAGGCTATTGCGACGCATAAGCGTCTGCCTTACCTTACCTACGAGCAGCGTAAGAATGTAATTGAAAATATCAAGGGTGTAAGTACGATAGTTCCCCAAGATGAATGGAGCTATGTGCCCAATTTGGAAAAATATAAGCCGGATTACATCATTCATGGTGATGATTGGCTGTATGGTCCTGATAAATATCTCCGTGATGAAGTATTCAAATGCATGGAGAAACTTGGTGGCGAAGTGATAGAGATTCCTTACACCAAGGGAATTTCTGCATCTGGTCTGAAAGAGGAGATTGACTCATTGGGTGTCACCCCTCAGGCACGATTAGCTTCATTACGCAGATTGATTTCCGCAAAGCCCGTTGTTCGCATTCTGGAATCTCATAATGGCTTGACTGGCTTAATAGCAGAGCATACTGCTGTAGAGGTTAACGGTCAGCATCGTGAGTTTGACGGCATGTGGGCGTCTTCGTTAACAGACTCAACTTCTAAAGGTAAACCTGATATAGAAGCTGTTGACTTGACAACACGTTTACATGATTTAAATGACACTCTGGAAGTAACAACTAAGCCTGTTATCTATGATGGTGACACGGGAGGAAAGGTTGAACATTTTGTATTTACTGTTCGCACTTTGGAACGATTAGGTATCTCTGCTGTTATTATTGAGGATAAGGTGGGTTTAAAGCAAAATTCGCTTTTTGGTACTGATGCCATACAGACTCAAGATACTATTGAGGGTTTCTGCAATAAGATAAAGGCAGGTAAGGAGGCTCAGATTACTCGAGACTTTATGATTATTTCACGTTGTGAAAGTTTAATTGCAGGTAAGCCTGTTGACGATGCTTTGGAGCGTTGTCATGCATATGTGGCAGCAGGTGCAGATGGTGTAATGATTCATTCAAAAAATAAAAGTGGTGACGACATCAAAGAGTTCTGTCAGCGTTTCCGGGAAAAGGATGCTCATACACCTATTGTTGCGGTGCCCACCACTTATAATCAGTTCACAGAAGAAGAACTGGCAGAATGGGGAATCAACATCGTCATCTACGCGAATCATATGCTTCGCGCAGCATATCCTGCAATGGTGAAGTGTGCAGAACGTATTCTAGAAACTTCCCGTAGTTTAGAAGCTTCCGATGAATATTGTATGCCAATCAAGCAGATTCTGAATCTTATTCCTGGAACAAAGAAAAAATAAGCTCATGATAAGACCTGAATTCTTTATAGAGAAACTAAGAGAGAACGGCATTGACTGTTTTGCTGGTGTGCCTGACAGTCTGCTAAAGAATATCTGTGCTTATATCACAGACCATTGTGATGCTGCACACAATATCATTGCAGCCAACGAAGGTGCTGCCGTAGGCCTTGCCGCTGGTCATTATCTGGCGACAGGTCAGCCAGCTTGTGTGTATATGCAGAACAGTGGTGAGGGTAATATTATTAACCCGTTAGCCTCTCTCACAGATCAGGAAGTATATAACATCCCTGTTCTTCTCCTAATTGGCTGGCGTGGACGTCCTGGCGTTCATGACGAACCGCAGCATGTCAAGCAGGGTAAAGTGACTACTGGTCTGCTGAATGTGATGGGAGTAAACTACGAAGTTCTTTCCAAGGAAGAAGATAAAGCTGAGATGCAGATTGAGAAAGCAACCCAAGCCCTTGCTAACAAAGAAGTCTTTGCACTGGTAATTGAGAAGGACACCTTTGAGGATTATAAACTTCAGAATGTTGAGGTGAATGACCTTACCATGTCTCGTGAAGAGGCTATCCAGACAGTTGCCGCTGCTCTTGGTGAGAAGGATTGCATTGTTTCTACCACTGGCATGATTAGCCGTGAGCTCTTTGAGTATCGTGCGGCTATGAACCAAGGCCACGAACGTGATTTCCTGACCGTTGGCAGTATGGGTCATGCCTCTCAGATTGCTTTGGGTATTGCTATGGCAAAGCATGACCGCAAAGTTTGGTGCTTTGATGGCGATGGTGCTGCCATTATGCACATGGGCTCTATGGCTATTGTGGCTAACAAGACTCCTAAGAACTATGTTCATGTAGTATTTAATAATGGTGCTCATGACTCTGTAGGAGGTCAGCCTACTGTTGGTTTGAAGATTGATTTGCCTGCTGTTGCTAAGGCTGTTGGTTACAAGGAAGTTTTTAGTGTAGATAATAAAGAGGATTTATTAGATTGTTTGAAGGCATTAAGTTTGGTTGAAGGGCCAGTTCTTTTGCAGGTGTGTGTGAAGAAAGGAAATCGCAAAGACCTTGGTCGCCCCACCACAACACCTATCCAGAATAAAGAAGCATTAATGAATTTCTTAGAGAAATAAAATATGAGACCAATAAAAAGAAATGTGTTGCTGAACCCAGGTCCGGCAACGACAACAGATACCGTCAAATATGCTCAGGTTGTACCTGACATTTGCCCACGTGAGAAAGAGTTTGCTGGTTTGATGAAAGGCCTGCGTAGTGATTTGTGTAAGGTGGTGCATGCTCCAGAACCCGAATACACCTCAGTACTCTTCTGTGGCTCTGGCACAATCAATATTGATGTTTGCATAAATTCTTTGGTTCCAGAAGGCAAGAAGATACTTGTCGTTAATAACGGTGCTTATAACACCCGTGCAGTTGAGGTATGTGAGATGTATCATATCCCCCATATTAATCTGAAATCCTCAGTATATGAGCAGCCAAATCTGGCTGATGTGGAACTGGCTCTGAAAGAAAATCCTGATGTGGCTGTTGTTTATTGCTGCCACCATGAAACAGGAACAGGTGTGTTGAATCCTATCCGTGAAATTGGAGCATTGGCACATCAATATGGTGCTATCTTTGTGAGTGATACCACCTCTACCTTAGGTATGATTCCCCTTGATCTTGTCAAGGATAATGTAGATTTCTGTATGGCATCAGCTCAGAAGGGATTGATGGCGATGTCTGGTCTGAGCTTTATCATTGGCCGTAGGGATATTATAGAAGCATCAAAGAACTATCCCACACGCTCTTACTATTGCAATCTCTATATGCAGTATGAGTGTTTTGAGAAGACAGGTGAGATGCATTTTACCCCTCCTGTACAGACAATTTATGCGACCATTCAGGCATTGAAGGAGTATTTTGAGGTGGGGGAGGAAGCCAAGTTTGCTCGTCATCATGCTGTATATGAAGCTATTCATAAGGGTGTTGCAGAATTAGGCTATAAGACAGTTATTGATCCTAATATTGAATCAGGACTGGTTGTTTCCGTTCTCTATCCAGACGATCCAAACTTCTCTTTCGAGAAAATTCATGACTATTGCTATGATCGTGGCTTTACAATCTATCCTGGCAAGATTAGTACAACAAATACTTTCCGCCTTTGTGCTTTAGGAACGATTACACCTGATGATATCAAGGATTTTTTTGTGGTACTAAAAGAAGCTATGGAGGCAAATAATATTAAAGTACCTGCTCAATATAAGTGATATGATAAGAACAGCTGTGATTATGGCCGCTGGTTTGGGCAGCCGTTTTGGGAAGATGACTGAGACGATGCCTAAAGGTTTTATAGAGGTAGGTGGACAGTCAATGGTTATCCGCTCCATTGAAACATTGATTGCATGTGGAATCAACCGCATAGTTATTGGAACTGGTTATAAGAAAGAAGCTTATGAGGCATTGAAAACAAAATATCCACAGATAGAGTGTGTTTTTAGTCCTCGTTTTGCTGAGACCAATAGTATGTATACGCTCTATAATTGCCGAGAAGTAATAGGTGATGATGATTTCATCCTATTGGAATCTGATATTGTTTATAGCAAGAATGCTATTACGGAACTTCTTGAAAACGAGCATGCTGATATTATGCTGATTACGCCAGTTACTAAGTTTCAGGATCAGTACTATGTAGAGTATGATGAGCATGGTATATTGACCCGTTGCTCTACAAACAAAGCAGAGATTGATGCGAAAGGAGAACTGGTCGGTATTCATAAATTATCATCCTCATTCTATCATAAATTATGTGTTGAATATGAGAAGATTATAAAAGGAAACCCAAAACTTGGTTATGAATATCAGTTACTATGGATGTCCCAAAACATTAGCCCAGTCTATGTTCTAAATGCTTACGATGTTAGTTGGTATGAAATTGATGATGAGGAAGATCTAAGATTTGTTGAGCACAATTTTTCATTTAATTAATTACTTTCATGTTTGGAAAATTACAATTGGCAATTCATTTGTTGCAGGAAGATATTAAAAGGGAAGGTAAACTGAAAGGTTTACAGTTTTTTTTCCGTCAACTATTGGGAATCAGTTCTTATGAAGCAGAGATTAGAATCCTAAAAGAACGGATTAACACTCTTTCTTATCTGTTAAATGAATCCATTGATATTACGTCAATACCACCGACAAAGAATAAAGATTTAAGGGTTATGCAGGAGTGTGATGCACTACTTCTTGCTTTATTTGATAAAGTATGTAAAAAATATAATTTGGTATATTGGTTGAGTTACGGAACTCTATTAGGGGCAGTACGTCATAAAGGGTTTATTCCATGGGATGATGATATGGATGTAGCTATGCCAAGAGAACATTTTAACAAACTTAAGTCAATTCTTACAAAAGAATTTGAATCAAAAGGGTTCACTATTTCAGATTTTGATAAGCCTGGATATGTTATAGGATTTGGCTATCAGCACTTAAAAACTGGAACATGGCTAGATATATTTCCTGTAGATACTTATTCATCATCCTGTCAGTTAGAAGATATACGTGAGATGTTAGTTAGGAAAATAGGAGATTATCGTATCTTTTATCATAATGAAAAGGATAATCGTGATATAACTTTTTTTGAAAATGAACGAAAGAAACGATTTATGAGTAATGGTAATTTTTCTATAGTATATCATGGCTTAGAATATGCTTCCAATGAGTATTTGTTATTTGAATTGTCTGATATATATCCATTAAAGACGTTGAAATTTGAAGGCTATGATTTCCCTGTTCCTAACAATAATGAAAAGTATTTGAGATATATTTTTGGCAATTATATGGCGTTTCCCCAAACAGGAATATTAATTCATGACGAAGGGCGAGGTCCTTTACATACATGGGCAAAGAAAAATGGGATTCAAATGAATGAAGTTAAAGCTGATTTAGAAAAGTATTTGAGCGATTATGCATAATAGGAGTGATATGCTCAAGGTTGTTTATGACCATCAGGTTTTCTCCCTTCAAAAGTATGGAGGAATATCCCGTTGCTTTGTGGAGCTTCATAAGCATATGCCAGACTCATGTAAAGCTACGATTGCGGTGCGTGAAACGGAGAACGTATATGCGAGAGAATTAGAAGAAGTAAAGCCTATTGGATACGACTATGACCATTTTATCTGTAATCATCATTTTTTAGGGAAAGGACATCTGCATCTCTGGTATGATAAATTGAGGAGGGTTAAATATTATCCTGATTACAATAAAAATTTTTTGTTGTACTTGCTACAGAAGAGTGATTTCGATGTGTTTCATCCAACTTATTTCGATGACTATTTCTTATCATATCTGAATGAAAAACCATTTGTGTTGACCATTCACGATATGATACCAGAACTATATCCTCAGTATTTTGGGAAAGATGATTTCCAAATAGTCAAGAAGAAAAAGCTGGCTCCTTTGGCCTCTGCGATAATTGCGGTAAGTGAGAATACCAAAAAAGATATTATCCGTATTTTAAATATTCCAGAAGAGAAAATTCATGTGATATATCATGGGAGTTCATTTCCTATGGAAGGAGGCAATGCTAAATATAGTTTTCCATATATTCTTTTTGTTGGGGAAAGAGGTCTTTATAAAAACTTCAGTTTATTCGTAAGACATGTATTGCCAGTGTTAAAGCACTACAGAGAAATAAATATAGTATGTACAGGGAGACCCTTTGACTTGAAAGAGAAAGAGATGCTAAACGAGTATGGGGTAGGAGATAGATTCTATCATCATTGGGTAACAAATGATAATGAATTGTTTTCTTTATATCACCATGCGAAATGCTTTGTATATCCAAGTGAGTATGAGGGATTTGGCATTCCCATTCTAGAAGCTTATCAAGCAGATTGCCCTGTCCTATTGAATAATGCAAGTTGTTTTCCTGAAATAGCAGGAGATGCAGCTATCTATTTCAATATGGATTCAAAAAACTCAAATCTTACCGAACAAATTGAGTGCCTGTTGTCAATGTCGGCGGAAGAGCGAAGAGCTCTATTGACAAGGCAAAGAGAGAGATTAAAAAGATTTTCCTGGGAGAAAAGTGCTAAACAGCTGGCGGATGTTTACCAATCAGTCATTAATGAGAACAACCATGTTCATTAATGAAATCGATGAAAATCATTAATGAACGCGATTTTGGGGGGATAATACGATGACGGATTTTAAGATTGTTTCAGATTGTAAATTATTGAATTTACCCAAAATAGGAGATGAGAGGGGTAATTTGTCAATCATAGAGCAATTGAAGCAGATTCCTTTCGAAATAAAACGGGTGCATTGGATATATGATGTGCCTGGTGGATTGGATAGGGGAGGTCATGCCTATAAACAGACTGAGGAGTTTATCGTGGCTCTTTCTGGTAGTTTCGACGTGGAGATAGACGACGGAACTAATAAACAGGTTTTCCTACTGAATCGTTCCTATTATGGTCTATATGTACCCAATGGCATGTGGCGCACAATGACGAATTTCTCTACCAACTCATTGGCATTGGTTCTCTCTTCAACGGATTATGATGAGCAGGATTATGTGTCAGATTATGAGGAATATAAATTATGGAGAAAGGACGATACAATAATCCCTACGACATACGACGCCAAGACTTCCATTAAAGTGAATGCCCCAAGTAATGTTCTTGTTGATTCTGGAGGAAGAAGTGTATTTGACTGTTCGCTATGCGAATTGAATAAGATGCATGATAAGGAGGGTAATCTGACATATATGTATGAGAATGTACATGTACCTTTTCCCATTAATCGAGTGTTTTATTCATACGATATCCCTGGTGGTGAAGATCGTGGAGCTCATGCCCATAAGAAATGCCATCAGTTCTTGATAGCAGCCAGTGGTAGTTTTGAGGTGACATTGGATGATGGTACTAATAAACGTACTGTATTGTTGAACCGCCCCTTCTGGGGATTGCATGTTCCACCAGGTATCTGGGCATCGGAACAAGGCTTCTCATCAGGAAGTATCTGTTTGGTATTAGCCTCTGAGGGTTATTCAGAGGATGACTATATACGGACTTATGATGACTATTTGAATTTCATTCAAAACAGATAGTGGTTAAGCTTTTAGATCTTCAAGCCATCACCATGATGCACGGTGATGAAATCAAGGCTGCAGTCAATCGGGTCATAGAGTCTGGCTGGTTCCTTCAGGGCAAGGAGAACCAGCAATTCGAGGCAGATTATGCAAAATATATTGGTACAGACCATTGTATAGCTGTGGCCAATGGCTTGGATGCTTTGAAACTGATTCTCCGAGGCTACAAGGAAATGGGGGTGATGCAGGATGGTGATGAGATAATCGTTCCTGCAAATACGTATATCGCTACCATTCTGGCCATCACAGACAATCAGCTTGTACCCGTCTTGGTTGAACCCACCTTTGAGAATCTTGAGATAGATATTGACCAGATAGAGAAGCATCTTACTCCCAAGACCAAAGGTGTGATGACAGTTCATCTTTATGGACGTATTGCCTATAACGATCAGCTGAGAGAAATCTGCCAAAAGCATCATCTGAAGTTGATGGAGGATTGTGCACAAAGTCATGGATGCTGGTTCTTGGTTAATGGTTCAAGGTTCACGAGAACGGGTGCGTTGGGAGATGCTGCTGCCCATTCATTTTACCCAGGCAAGAATCTGGGGGCTTTGGGTGACGCAGGTGCAGTGACCACCAATGATGAGGAATTGGCTTCTGTCATCCGTGCACTGGCCAATTATGGCAGTCAGAAGAAATACGTTTTCAAATACGTGGGCATGAACAGTCGTATGGCAGAGACAGATGCTGCCGTACTGGATGTTAAACTGAAGTATTTGGATGAAGACACTAGGAAACGCCAGCAGTTGGCAGCCTTTTACTACGAGCATATCAAGAATCCACTAATCACGCTCCCCAAGCGTATCCCAGATGAGAATAACGTGTATCATCAGTTCCCCATTTTCTGCGAAAAGCGTGACGAGTTGCAACAATATCTTGGAGATAATGGTATTCAGACATTGATTCATTACCCAATACCACCCCATAAGCAGGAGTGTTACAAGGCATGGAACCATCGTAGTTATCCTATTACAGAGCGGATACATGCCCAGGAACTATCCATTCCGATGAGTCAGGTTATCACAAGTCTAGAGGCTGAAAAAGTTGTCCAGGTTTTAAATTCATTTCACTATTTATGAAACTCTCCATTATAACCATCAATTACAATAATAGAGAAGGACTACAGAAGACCATCGATTCCGTCATCTGCCAGACGTGGAAAGACTATGAATGGATTGTCATAGACGGTGGTAGTACGGATGGTAGCAAGGAACTTATAGAGCAATACCAACAACATTTTGCCTATTGGTGCTCGGAACCTGATAAAGGCACGTATCATGCTATGAATAAAGGTATTTCTCATTCTACGGGTGATTGGATAATGATTCTGAATAGTGGAGACTATTTATATTTGGATAACACTTTGTCTGAGGTCTTTACAATTATGCCTGACAATGTTGATATTGTTTATGGAAATAGTATAGAGGACGACAAGGGATATAAGAGGGTAATCATGGCAAACGACAATCCAGACATTATGAAATTTTGGCCCGCTTATAGACACGGCTCTTCTTTGGTAAGGGGAGATCTTCATCGCAAGGAACTTTTTGATTTGAGCAGGACAGATTTAGGTTATGCTCTGGATTGGGAATTAATACACCGATTGTACTTAAAAGGAAAAACTTTTAAGAAAATTGATATAATTCTTGAGTGTTATGAAAAAGAAGGAGTTTCTAATCATGAGATATTGAATAGATGGTATAATTACAAAATTACCAGGAAAGGTAGTACAAAGGAACTATTAGTTTTCCTTTTTGATTTAATAGTTTATAAATATAGAATGATTACAGCTCCTGTTTTTAAATTATATTATGCGTTTCAGACAGAATATCTGGAAAACGACATATTACCACATATACCATTTTGGAATATACGTCGTTTTATATTAAAAAGAAGAGGTCTTAAAATAGGAGAAGGAAGTTTTATCATGAAAAGCGTGTACTTTCAAGATGTTTTTCAATTGGAAGTAGGTAATTTTAGCCATATAAATAGGGGATGTCTTATTGATGCAAGAGGTGGTATTAATATAGGTGACAACGTTTCTGTATCTCATAACGTATCTTTAATGACAGGTGGGCATGATTACCAATCGACGATATTCGCAGGAAAGTTCAAGCCTATAGTGATAGAAGATTATGCATGGATAGGAATAGGAGCCATAGTATTACAAGGTGTACATATAGGGAAGGGGGCTGTTGTATGTGCTGGTGCTGTTGTTGTAAAAGATGTAGGAGACTATGAGATTGTTGCTGGTGTTCCTGCAAAGAAAATCGGAGAAAGAAATCGTCATTTAGATTACCATTGTTTGTGGGAAACACCATTGACTTAAATTAGAGGAAGAAATGAAGCAGAAGATATTATTTATAATCCCATGGTTACCATATCCTTTGATATCGGGTGGTCATCAAGCAATATTTAATGGTATATATGCTATAAAGGATGATTTTGATATATATATTGCTTTCGAAGTTTTTGATGATGATAAGTATTTGGAAGCTCAAAATGTTTTTTTGGATTTAATTCCTAACGCTCATCTATTGCCATTATTAAAAAAAATGCAGAAGTCTTCATCAAACTATCCATTGTGGTATAGAACTGTATCAATTCTTAAAAGTAAAATTCTGCATCTAATTCAGAATGGGAAAAGATATCAAAGGAACGAACAAGGAAATGAGAATTCAATGTGTTCTGGTTGGATTGATAGTGTTTCGCCATTATCTAGATTGTGGTTAGAACATATTTCACAGATATGCAAGAATTATCATTTTGACATAATACAGGTAGAAATGCCTTGGCTTGTTTCGCAAATTCTCACATTACCTAATGATACAAAGAATATATATGTTCATCATGAACTTGGTTTCGTTAGGAGAGGATTGGAACATACTCAATATTCAGGGAGCGAGTATGTAAAAGCTTGTAAAGGTTTTGCCGATCTCATTGAAATTGGCTTGTTAAATATGTATGATGCTGTAGTTACATTGTCTTCTGTTGATAAACAAAAGTTGATAGAGCATGGAGTTAATATTCCTGTGTTTGATTCTTTTGCTATTGTTAATGCATCCAAAGAAATAGTAAGGGAGAAAATAGATGGGCTGCATTTGTCTTTCATCGGCTCAGGTTCTCATGTTCCCAATATTGCTGGAATAACATGGTTTTTGGAGAACTGCTGGACTTCATTAAGAAATAAGGATAACAATTATAAACTTAGTATCATTGGAGAATGGAATGATGAACTGGTGGCTAAATATTCATCAAATTATCCAAATGTAGAATTTTTGGGCTATGTAGATAATCTTGAAAAACATATTAAAGGGACTATAATGATAGTTCCCATTACAATAGGAAGTGGAATACGAATGAAAATACTAGAAGCGTGTTCATTAGGTGTTCCGTTTATAAGTACAAGTATAGGAGCTGAAGGAATTCCTGTTGTTGATGGTGAAGATTGTTTTATAGCGGATTCGCCAGAGCAATTTGAAGATAAACTTTTCAAACTGCGTGATATTAATATTCAGGAGAAATTCGTTAAAAAAGCTCATGAAATGGTGATAAAAAACTATTCTAAAGTTGCTTTACGTGAGAATCGGTTAGGTATTTATAAGAATGTTTAATATCATAAGAATTAAGAGAAAACTTCATAAGATCTGCCAGTCTGTATGGGCTATTGGTTTTGTGGAAACCAGTATTGAAGATATTATTGCTGGTAAACCATACAAAGTTAAATGGGTTGACATCCCGACAAATTGTTGGTATGCAGATCCCTTTATTCTCAATGTTGCAGATAATAAGATAGAACTTCTAGTTGAGGAATGGAGTTATGAAAGAGAAAAGGGTAGTATATCTAAAATAACAATAAATAGAAAAACAAACAAGATAATAGATAGAAAAGCAGTATTACAACTTGATACACATTTAAGTTTTCCTGCAATATACAAAAAAGATGGAGAGATATTTGTGTGTCCTGAAAATAGTGAATCGGGATGTCATCATTTATATAAATACGACGAGGAAAGTGAGACCCTTGCTTTCATCAAATGTATTTGTCCATTACCGTTGACAGATGCGGTCATAACGGAATTGTTTGGTGAAAAACTCCTTTTTGCGACACAATCTCATGATGCAAATGGAAAGATATTAGATGTTTTCAAATGGAACATTGAAAATGGAATATTCGATTTAACTTCATCAATAACATTTGAAGAGAATATTGGAAGAATGGCAGGACACTTTTTTGAACATGATGGGGTGGTGTACAGACCAGCACAAGTATGTAATACTGCATATGGTCAGGCTGTCTCGCTGCAAAGAGTGGAGAAGAAAGATGATGCTATCAATATGGTAGAGATAAGAAGACTGTTTTCTACGCATAAGCGGTTGCATAATGGTATGCATACTTTCAATTATTCACAGGGTGTTATCGTGGTAGATGCTTGGGGATGGATAAATCCTTTCTTGAGAAGGTTGTTTGTTGATGATTGGGGAAATATGAAGGGATGGCTGAAGTTTGTCCTTAGGCTAAAGTAAGAAATATCGTAACCGAAATTTTTGCGAAATGAATAAACCATTTGTTTCAGTTATAATTCCTAATTATAATCACGCCAAGTATTTAGATGAAAGAATACAAAGTGTTCTTACTCAAACATATCAGAACTTTGAAATAATCCTTTTGGATGACAAGTCAACAGATAATAGTGTAGAAATAATAAACAAATACAAAGATGATCCACATATTTCTAATATAGTAATTAACCAAAAGAATAGTGGTTCTACTTTTAAGCAGTGGTATAAAGGGTTAGAATTAGCAAAAGGTGAAATAGTCTGGATAGCAGAAAGTGATGACTCTTGTGACTCGTATATGTTAGAAACCTTGGTATCTGGATATACAAGAAACAATGCAGTGATAGCATTTTCACGGTCATATAGGTATGATGTTGAAGGTAATAAAAGTATATATATCCTTCAAACACTTCTTCCTAATAATGTTGTAATGGATGGGAAAGATTTCATTTCTACGTATATGATTCAATGTAACGTTGTAGCTAACGCCAGTTCTGTAATCTTTAATCGAAATATTGCCTTGGGAATAGACAAGCAATATATGAAGATGCAGGGTAATGGCGATTGGCTGTTCTGGATAGAGATGATGGAACATGGAAATGTCTTTTTTAGTACGAAAGAGCAGAATTATTTTAGATACCACAAGTCAAATACTACCAAAATGTTAGGCCAGCAAGGTGTATCTGCAATAGAACATAAGATTATATTTGACTATCTGGTTAATCATGGCTATATTATTGATGTAAAGACTGAAAGGAGACAATGTCTCAATTATTATCTCAATGCAGAATACGAGTCGCATAAAGTTAGGAGAAAAGTTCTGAAGTTATGGGATAAAAATGGGATTGGTCGACTGCTTATTTTTCTTGGGAATATAAGAAGAGACCTATTGCTTTTTATAAAAAATATTTAGTGCCTTTTTAATAATGACATTATTTTCCAAAGAGACTGAGATGAAAATCGTTTCCATTGTCATTCCTATCTATAAAGAGTGTCTTGATAAGTATGAGGAATTGTCATTTAGGCAGTGCTTGAAGATTTTAAATAAGTACAGAATCATATTGGTAACTCCTCAAGGTTTGAATTTGTCTGAATATCATCGGTTGGCAGATGAATATGGAGTCCGTTTAGATTCTGTGCTTTTCTCTAAGTCATTCTTTGAGGGAATAGATGGATATAACCGATTGTTGAAAAGTAAGGAGTTCTATTCATCATTTATATCTTATCAATATATTCTGATTTACCAATTGGATGCGTTTGTGTTTAGAGATGAATTAGAATATTGGTGTAATCAGGGATATGATTATGTTGGAGCACCATGGATAACAAGTGATGAAGAAAAACCAATAGATATTGGGCTGTGGAAAGTGGGAAACGGCGGCCTTTCGTTGCGCAAGATATCATATTGTATGAAAGTGCTGAACTGGAAAGGTCCAGTATTAACCTTTAGGTATTATAAGAGAATAAAGTATTTGCCTTTTATTTTAGGATGGAAAAATAATATAAATTACTTTAGAAAAAGTAATATGAATGAAGATGCACTCTTCTCTGGTTTCCTTTCTCCCACGTACCTTAATCCTCATTTGCCGACTCCAGAAAAAGCAGCATGTTTTGCCTTTGAGAAATTCCCCTCTTATTTATTCAAGTTGTGTAATAATCAGTTGCCGTTTGGTTGTCATGCATTTCTGAAGTATGAATATGAGGAATTCTGGAAAAAATATATTGAAGAAGTAGTATAATTCATCTGCAACATGAAGACAATAGCATATACGGGTTTATGGGATGAATTCTTTTCTGAGCAGTCTCTCATTAAAAAGATGATACATGAAGTGTGTCAGATAGAAGATACTCGGGATTATATGAATGCAGACTATTTATTATATTCCTTATTTTCTGAGGAACATTGGCAGGTTCCTGATAGCACAATTAAAATCTTTTATACCGGTGAGAATATAACACCTGATTTTAATGCTTGTGACTATGCTATGGGATTTGATTGGCTTGACTTTGGTGACCGATACCTTCGTTTTCCTTTATATTATCTTTATGAAGATGTCTGTGATTTGATGGAGACAAAGCATTTGAAACCCGTAGAAAAGAAAGTGGATTTTTGTAGTATGACAATCAGTAATGCAAATAGGAATCCAATCTTTAGAGACTTATTTGACGAATTGTCTGCCTATAAAAAAGTGGATTCAGGAGGAGGATGGAATAATAATATCGGTGGACCTGTAGATGATAAATTCTCTTTTGATCAGACTCATAAATTTTCTATTGTTTGTGAGAATAGTTCCTATCCTGGTTATACAACTGAGAAATTGATTCAAGCTTTTGCTGCAAATTGTATTCCTATCTACTGGGGAGATCCTGCTGTTGGTAAAGTCTTTAATAAGAAGTCATTTGTAAATGTTCAGGATTATCATTCAATAGCGGATGTGGTAAAGAAAGTGAAGGAAATTGACCAAAATGAGGTATTATATACTGATATGCTTCATGAGCCGGCATTGAGTGATTTACAATATACAAAAGCCCGACAGACTGAGATTCTTAGAAATTTCCTTTCTAATATATTCACTCCCTCATTAAGGGATGCTATGCGTAGAAATAGAGATTGTCGAGGGAAAATGTATATCGATAAACAGCGAGGAAATATCCATGATAATCACTCTGACGGTGCGTTGTCCAGAATGAAAAATTTTATTTCAGCACATATCAAATCATAATATGTTGGTATCTATCATCATTCCTGTCTTTAAGGTTGAACAATATATTGGGCGGTGTGTGGAGTCTGTACTGAATCAAACATATCGTCAGTTAGAGGTAATATTGGTTGATGATTGTTCCCCAGATCAGAGCATTCAGATAGCAAAAGACCTTATTGAAGATTCTGAAAAGAGCGGTGATTTGGTATTCAAATACTTAACGCATGACCATAACCGAGGATTATCGGCTGCACGAAATACAGGTATGGATGCAGCATCTGGTAGTTATATCTATTTCTTAGATAGTGACGATGAAATAACGCCAGATTGTATAGAAACCTTGGTGGATGCGACCAACGAAGGTTCTGTGGATGTCGTATGTGGCGCATTGGAGTTATGTGGGGCAGTGGAGAGATTCTCTATTGCATTATCGTTTTATGATGCTTTATATATGGGGAATGCTCATGTAATAAACGCTTTTGTAAAGGACCGCATCCCAATTGCTGCATGGAATAAATTGCTACGAAGGGAAATACTTATTTCGGAGAAGTTGTATTTTAAAGAGGGGCTAATATATGAAGATAATCTATGGACTTTTGAATTAGCTCATTGTGCCAACTCTGTCAGAACGTTAACGAAGAAAACCTATCATTATTGGATTCGTTCTAGCTCTATTATGACATCGACCCATTATATTCAGAAGTATGACTATATGCTGATTGTTTTTGCAGAGCGAGAGAAATTCATAAAAGAAAGGGCAAAAAATAATCCTGTAACGAGAAATTATTTAATAAAGAATAAGGCCATTTGGATTCAGTGTAGGATGTGCGATGAGCATATTCCTTTTAGCGAACGCTTGCGATTGGCTTCTGCAGCCTTGAATCTTTGTAATAAATATGCAGTATTGGGATATAGTATTCTTTATTATATGAGATGGGTATCACATCAAATCAAATGTTTCGTATGTCATTGAAAGAAAAAATCCGTTTTTGCCTTTGGCGAATGTTGGGGATTGATTACGCTCATATTATGAGAGTGGTAGATGATGTTTATCTGAAAGAAGATAAAAATACTACTTTAGGTTCTCATTCTTACAATAATCATGCAAAGGTATATCGTTGGAGCGATGCCCCGCTCATTATCGGAAAGTATTGTGCAATTTCCTATGGTGTGAAATTCGTGATGGATGATGGTAAGCATAAAGTGGATACTGTTACTTCCTATCCATTCAAACATCATATAATAGGAGGGGATAAAGGAATAAGAATAGGTAACGATGTATGGATTGGTATGAATGCCACCATTTTGCATGGCGTTACTATTGGTAATGGTGTTACTATTGCAGCAGGCACTGTCGTGACGCATGATGTCCCGGATTATTGTGTAGTAGGTGGAGTACCAGCCAAGATTGTAAAGAGGAAATGTACAGAAGAGGCAGCAGCCCAGATGAATAAAATTGCATGGTGGGACTGGGACGATGAAAAAGTTGAAGAATGTTATGAAGATTTTAAATTGCCTATTCCTGAGTTTATTAAAAAACATCAGATTAGATGAAGAAGAAACTATTGTTTGTTATTGATTCTTTAATCTGTGGTGGTGCCGAAAAAAGTTTGGTATCGTTGTTGCCGTTGTTGAATCAGGAGAAATATGAGATACACCTATGGATGCTGCATAGGGGGATGGTCTTTGAATCATTGCTTTCAAAGAATGTCTTGGTCGAAGATGAACCATCGTATGGAACCTGGGAATATCTGTTTTTCCGACTATCTCATATAGTATATTCCTTACTTTTCCGCATTAATCAACTATTGGGTATTAAAGAACATACTGCAGAGACATTATGGAAATGTGTAGGGAAGGCATATAAAGTTCCAAAGGAAACATTTGATGTGGCAATCGCCTATCAACAAGGTGTGCCTACCTATATTGTTTCCACAAAGATAAATGCCCGAAAGAAAATAGCATGGATAAATGCAGATATCTTTGCTGCAGGATATGATATTAGTTATAATGCGGCATTTTACGACCAATATGATGCACTTGTTCCTGTGAGTCAGAATTTGGAATCTGTTTTAAGAGAAAAGTATCCTCAATATAGTGAAAAATATCATTGTGTATATGATATTTTGAATCCGGATTTGATAAGACGTCAGTCACAGATGCCGGTTGATAATTTTATTTTCAATCATCAGCATCCCCTAATAGTTACTACGGGACGTTTGGCAATTGCTAAGAATCATAGATTAGCTGTTGAAGCAGCAAAAATACTGCAAGAAAGGGGAGTGGAGTTTGTTTGGCTTTTTGTCGGTGATGGAGAAGAACGTCCCAATATTGAAAGCTTGATAAAGATATATAACCTTCAGAAATATGTTATCCTATTAGGGGAACGGACTAATCCGTATCCATATATGGCTCAATGTGACGTGTATGTTCAGACTTCCTCTTTCGAAGGTTATGGACTTACTATCGCCGAAGCTAAAATCTTAGGAAAACCTGTTGTTAGTACAAACTTTGATGTAGTTCATGATCAGATAAAGCATGGGCATGATGGCTTGATAGCGGAAATGACTCCAGAGTCAGTTGCTGACAATATTCTCCGACTGATTAATGATACGGATTTGAAAAACCGAATCATTGCGAATGTAAATAAGGAGAAAAATACTACCTACATGACAGAGGTAGAAAAGGTAGAAAAGCTTTTTGATGCAAATTAAGACTATAACATGTCATGATGTGTATAATCATGGCGCCTCTCTTCAAGCGTATGCTTTACAGACCTATTTAGCATCTGTGGGGCATGATGTAGAGATTATTAATTATAAGCCGGAATATCTTTGTGGTGATTATCAATTGTGGTCTGTCAATAACCCTGTTTTTGATAAATCATTATTAAAGCCTATTTATCTATTGGCAAAATTTCCTCAAAGGCTGATTTCTCTAAAAAGGAAAAGAGCATTCGACCATTATACAAATAAATATCTGAAACTTACAGAGCATTGTTATCACAGCAATGAGGAACTGAAAGGAAATCCACCACGGGCAGAAGTATATATTGCCGGTAGTGACCAGATTTGGAATACATTGTTTCAGAATGGTCGCGATGATGCTTTTTATCTGGATTTTGCTCCTTCTTCTGCTAAAAGGGTTTCGTATGCTGCCAGTTTTGCAACGGAAGATGTGGCAGATGAATA
>CACXTX010000034.1 GCA_902770635.1 uncultured Prevotellaceae bacterium
AAGATTTTATATATATTATAATATATATAAAATTATATAATATATATATATAATATTTTTATACATCTATTCCATCCCCCGATGAAGGCCATGTAGGGGTGCCAAAATAAAAACTGAAATCTGACATCTGAAACATTCTCTCGTTCACGACCCCTGGTTACACTCGTTCAAGGACACTGAGAGTCTGTCTCCGTGTGCGCTCTGTGTGCGACGAGATTGGAACTCTGAGAAAACAAAAACCGCCGAACTGATTTGGCAGGTAGATGACTTGTTGACTGCGGCAATCAATAAGACATTGCTGCAGGTTGACAAAGCCAAACTCTTTGCGCATCACGAAGGACGCGACAAAGTGAAGGGTATAGCTGGTGATATCATAGAAGAGTCGGTACTTGGTTGTAAGAAGGATAGCAAACAAGAACCAGACATTCTTGTAGATGGTGTTCTGACGGAATTGAAGACTACCGGCATGATTGAACCGAAGAAGAAGGACTCTCCTTACGTTTATGATGATGTGACAGGGGTCACCCTTGTCACATTAAAAGATTAAACATTGAATTGCGGGAGTGAAACAGTATCTGTCCCTGCGGTCGTCCTCGACATCAGCGATATGAGCAGCGAAGACTTCGACGAGCTGCTGATAGAGCAGAAGCGTAGCGTCGTCTGGATTCACTTCGCGGTGCGCCCTTGGGGGAACCGGAGACGGATAGATTTCAAGCGATAAACCCTTCTTTGAGGTTAGAAACCCTTCATTCTTGTCGGAAAACCTATAAACTTTGTCTGAAAACTAAAAAAAATGGTCTGTACTATTGCGGTACAGACTTTTTTTTATATCTTTGCAACCAAAATTTCGTGGATAAACTAAAATTAGTCTTGAACAAGTAACACTTTACATAACATTATTTATTAATTAAACATTTACAAAAATGAAGAAATTTCAAGCAATGATGGCCGTAGTGCTGGTAGCACTGATGGCTTTTGCAGTACAGAGCTGCGGTAGTGACAACAACGATGACGGCCAGCAGTACAAGCTGGAGGTATCTCTGAAGATTACCGACAAAGGTCCTCTGACTGATGCACAGTGTGATGCAATGCGTGCTGATGCCCAGAAAGGCAGCACAGTTGCTAATCATCCTACAGATGCTTCTGCCGAGACCGCTACTATGCGTGCTGCACAAGCAATCTCTGAGGCATTGGAGGTCTACAAGGGAACATATGGTAATGCTAAATTTGGCTACACTCTCGTTTGCACAAAAGTTAGCAGTGGCAAGCAGATTATCACTTACTATGTTGATTACGACGCAGGTGACGTAGAAATCTACAGCAATAAAAATGCCAAATAATAAAACTGCTAAATAAAGCTATCTAAGCCCGGGCAAATGCTCGGGCTTATTTTTTTCTTGTCTTGACTGTCGCCACCACCCTACTCTATTACCATCATCCCTTTGCTCACGACATTCCGGCTCGTTGCCTACGACATTACGGACATGATAAGGGCAGGTTATTGCGCAATAAGGGCAGGTTATTGTGCGATAAGGATGGGTTATGGTAAAGAAAAGAAGAATTTTATTTGCATTTATTCTGATTATTTCCTATCTTTGTAGCCAAAATATAAATCTTGACAAGATTAGAAAGCCTAAACGCCCAATTGCTAATAGAAAGACTATAAAGCAATATGAATAAAACGGCAACGACCCATAAAGATTGGCGGAAGCGTCTGAACAGCTTCAAGAAAGCCAACACCAGTCTGACAATCATCATCTCGGCTGTATTGCTGCTGGAGTTGATGATGGGTATCATGTTCTATGCTGCGCAAAACTTTATTCAGAGGACCATGGAACGGATGGTGGGCGTGGAAATGAATGCCATTTACCTTTGTATCCGCAACAAGCTGGCCAACGTGGAGGTGACTGTCGACAACATGTCTTGGGTGGTAAGTGAAGGTTTGGAAGAGCCGAGTTGGATGTTCGACGTATCCAGGCGAATGCTCAAGAACAACCCTTCCTTCTGGGGCAGCGGTGTTGCCTTTATACCTTATTACTATTCGAATAGAGGCAAATTCTATGAGCCTTATTCCGTGCACGGAGGAGGAGACACCATCATGACGCTGCAAGTAGGAAGGGAAGGTGTTGACTATACTAAAAAAGAGTATTATCGCGTACCTGTAGAACAGGGAACGTCACACTGGAGCGAGCCTTATGTGAACCAAACGGGTGACAAAAGTCTCATAACGACCTATAGTGCTCCTATACGCAATAACCAGGACCGCGTAGTGGGCGTCGTGTTTGCCGACATCAGAACCAACTGGCTGGAAGATGTCATAAACGAGGAGAAGGTCTATAAATCGACTCAGCGTTTTCTGGTGACGGGTCACTATAATATGCTGGCAGGTAAGGTTGTTCCAGTATTCAAAGAAGTACTTCAGATATTAAAAGCCGACAACGACAAGAATGGCTACTTTATGCTAAAGGGCAAAGATGGCACCATGCATCATGTTTTCTATACCCTTGTAGGCGGTAAGACAGACTGGGTGCTCATCAATATTCTGGATGACGACGAAGTCTTCGGCAGACTGCGCTTCATGCAAATGATGTTGCTGCTACCGTTAATCCTTGGTTTGTTCTTCGCCATGTTCATCGTTTGGCGTAGTTCCAACAATTTAAGTCGCCTGAAGAAGGTCAATGCCGAGAAGGAGCGCATAGACAGCGAGTTGCAGGTGGCCAGCCATGTACAACAGAATATGTTGCCACAAGGCGAGTTTAACGCCGAAAGTGTAGATTTGGAAGGTTTTCTGAAACCTGCCCGCGAAGTGGGTGGAGACATTTACGATTACTTCATCCGTGACGAGAAACTATTCTTCTGCATCGGTGATGTTAGCGGCAAGGGAGCGCCCTCAGCTATCCTGATGGCAGTCACCCATGCGTTGTTCCGTTCGGCTTCAGCCCACGAGAGCAATCCCGCCCATATTATGCAGACCATCAACGAAACCGCATGTCAAGGCAATAAAACGAACATGTTTGTCACCATGTTCATCGGTGTGCTCGACCTGCCCACGGGACGCTTGCGCTACTGCGATGCCGGACATGACGCACCAGCCATCATGGAAAATGGTAAATGGTCGATAGCTGATGTCATTGCCCACCTCCCCATCGGTGTTTTTGATGACATGAAGTATGACGTCCAGGAAACGACCCTCCAGCCCAACAGCATCATCTTCCTCTATACCGACGGACTGACGGAAGCCATGAACACCACACACAAGCAGTTCGGACTAAAGCGCATAGAGGCTGTGCTGGATGAATGTACAGACAAACAACCCAAGGAAGTTCTGGAGAAGGTGACTAAAGCCGTCGATAGTTTTGTTAAAAATGCTGAACAGAGCGACGACTTGACGATGCTGGCCATTCGCTATACACCTAAGCAGTTTAAGAGTACGCTGACGGAGACATTAACCATCAAGAATGATATACATGAGGTGAAACGGCTCAGCAACTTTTTAAAATCGGTCATCGAAAAACTGGACATTGAGACATCGTTGGCCCGCAAACTGCGTTTGGGCGTAGAGGAAGCTGTTGTCAACGTGATAAGTTATGCCTATCCGTCTGATAATGAGGGCAGCATCACTATTAATATGATGTCGGACGACCATTCCCTCCGTTTCCAGATTATCGACGAAGGTGTAGCCTTTGACCCCACAGCCCAACAAAAGACCGACACGACACTCTCCGTCGAAGACCGTCAGATAGGCGGTCTGGGCATCCTGCTGGTGCGCGAACTGATGGACAGCATCAACTACGAACGGATAGAAGGGAAAAATATACTGACACTTATCAAGAAATTAAAATAACAAATATCTAAATAATTATAACTATGAACGCTAAAATTGAAGAAATTGACGGCAAATATGTTGCCACATTAGAAGGAGAGATGGACACCGCAGCAGCTGCAGAGGCTGAAGAAGTACTGAAACCACTCTATGAAACGAACGGACGCGATGTCATTATCGAGTGCAAAGACCTGGAATATATTGCCTCGAGTGGCTTACGCATCCTGCTCAGTATCCTGAAGGGAGCCAAGGCTGCAGGCAGCAAGGTCGTTTTGCGGAATGTAAACGACGACATCAAGGATGTTTTCAAACTGACCGGATTCATCAGCATCTTCGAGTTTGAATAAGCCTCATCTTCCTTGTTACCAGCATTAAACTAAAAGGATAGACATGGAGAAGTCCTTTTCATCGAAAATCGGAGTATTGTTAGCAGCAGCTGGCAGCGCCGTAGGATTGGGGAGCATTTGGAAATATCATAAAATTCTAAAATAATAACTATATGAAGACCTCAGCACCATTATCAAAAAACCAGTATGGCGTATATGTAGAATGTATGCAACACACAGGTGAGGTTTACTACAACCTACCTTTCTTATATGTGCTCGACAGTAGCCTGGATGAAAAGAAACTGAAGACTGCGATAGAAGCGGCCGTAGCAGCCCATCCCACGTTGTTCACTCGCATAGAACTGAATGAGCAAGGTGAACCTGTGCAGTGTATTGATGATAGCGAGACTTTAAGTCTGGAGGTGGAGCACATCACCGATATCGAAACGGAGAAGAAGGGATTGATTACACCGTTCGACCTCTATAAAGACAGACTATTCCGCATACGACTGCTGAAGGACAGCCAGCATTTCTACCTCTTTGCAGACACTCACCATATCATCAGCGACGGCACGGCGCAGAAGGTGTTGCTCAATGACATTAATGCCGCCTACGGTGGCAAGCCGTTGGAGCCAGAGACCATCACGCAGGCTGATGTGGCCCGTGAGGAAGCCGAAAGGCGTCAGACACCAGCATTCGAGGAAGACAAGCAATGGTATGCTGAGAACTTCGACTGCAGCGACACCTTCAGTCAGCTGATACCAGACCTGGAGAAACCGTCATCGGAGATAGGCGCTCTTACCAAAGAACTAAGTGTCAGCATAGATACCATCGAGTCGTTCCGCGACAAGTACGGCATCTTCAAGAACACTCTTTTTTCTGCTGTATATGGCTTCCTTTTGGCAAAGTTCAACAACGAACAGGAGGTACTGTTCTGCACCGCCTATAAAGGACGCAAGGACAAACGACTAGCACGCACTATCGGCATGATGGTCAAGACGTTTCCCATATTCCTGAAATTTACCGACGACACGACCATACTCGACTTCCTGAAGGCCGGACAAGAGCAGATAACGGGTTGTCGAGAGCATGACACCTATTCCTTCACCGACGTGATAACCGACCTAAACCTGCAGATGGGTTCTATTTTCTCTTGGCAAGCTTCGCTGATGGATGATGAGGAGATAGACGGCAAGCCCGTTCAGAAGAGCCTGCTGAACCATGCGACATTGGACATTCCGTTCTACATACAAGTAAACGCCCAGAGAGGCCATTATTACCTGACGGCAGAATACAACACAGGAGTTTATTCCGAACAGTTGGTCAGCCAATTCCTGGAGAGCTACGAAAAGGTGCTGGAAGCCTTCCTCAAGGGGGGCAACCTGCGTGATATCGACATCGCCACCAAGACACAGGTTGAACTGCTCGACAGCTTCAACCAGAACAATGTGCCCTATGACGACACGCAGACCATCGTCTCGCTGTTCTGCCAACAGGCAAAGGCAACGCCCGACAACATCGCGGTCGTCTTCAAGGACAAGAAATATACTTATCAAGAGGTGGACGAGATTTCCGACCGCATTGCCGGATATGTAAGTGAAAAGGTAAAAGGTAATAGTGAAAAATCAGAGCCTGTGGTCTCTGTCCTCATTCCCCGCTGTGAGTGGATGGCGATAGCCTCCTTGGGTGTGCTGAAGGCCGGTTGTGCTTATCAGCCACTCGACCCAAGCTATCCGAAGGAACGACTGAACTTCATGATGCAAGATGCTGATGCCAAGCTACTTATTGCTGATGTGGAGCTGCGAGACATCGTAGACGAATACAAAGGTGAGGTATTGTTAACGAAGGACATCCCAAGTCTTCCGGCTCTTACTGAGGAAGACAACTCTCAACTCTCAACTCTTCACTCTTCACTAAAGCCCAACAGTCTTTTCATCCTGCTCTACACCTCCGGTTCTACGGGTGTGCCCAAGGGTTGTCAGTTAGAGCACGGCAACCTGGTATGCTTCTGCCATTGGTATCAACGCTATTACGACCTCAAGCCCGAACACAACGTGGCAGCATACGCCAGCTATGGCTTCGATGCCTGCATGATGGATATGTATCCTGCGCTCACCTGTGGTGCTTCGGTATATATCATCCCCGAGGAACTGCGTCTGGATCTCGTTTCGCTGAACGAATACTTCGAGCAAAACAATATCACCCACTCGTTCATGACCACACAGGTGGGTTATCAGTTTGCCACAAGCATAGAGAACCACTCGCTGAAGCATCTCTCGGTGGGTGGCGAGAAACTGGCTTCGCTGACGCCGCCGACGGATTTCACGCTGACGAATATCTACGGCCCTACCGAAAGTACCGTTTGTATCACCAATTTCGATGTTACGAAGACCATCAAAGACATTCCGATTGGAACAGCATTGGACAACGTAAAACTATATATTGTAGATAATGCAGGACACCGTTTGCCTGTAGGTGCGGCTGGAGAGCTGTGGGTAAGCGGTCCTCAGGTTAGTCGTGGCTATCTGAACCGTCCGGAGAAGAATGCAGAAGTATTTATAGATAATCCGTTTGTGTCTCTCAACTCTCAACCCTCAACTCCCAACTCTAAGTATACCCGCGTTTACCGCACTGGCGACATCGTGCGCTATCTGCCCGATGGCAACATCCAGTTTGTTGGACGTAAGGACGGACAGGTGAAGATTCGCGGCTTCCGCATCGAGCTGAAGGAAGTAGAGGCCATTATCCGCGAATTCCCAGGCATCAAGGATGCTACCGTTCAGGCGTTCGACGAAGAAGGTGGTGGCAAGTTCATTGCTGCCTACATCGTTAGCGACGATCAGGTTGACATCAATGCCCTGAACAACTTTATCCTCGACCAGAAGCCCCCATACATGGTACCAGCCGTAACGATGCAGATAGAGGCTATCCCGCTGAACCAGAACCAAAAGGTGAACAAGAAGGCTCTGCCTAAGCCCGAAAAGAAAGCCGCTGACATGGAGGTTGAAAGTTACGTGCCCATGAATGTGCTGGAACAGGAGATTCACCACATTATTGCTGAGATTATCAATAACGAGGAATTTGGTGTTACAACGGTACTGGGTTATGTAGGTCTGACGTCCATCATGTCTATCAAACTTGCCATCCAGATTAACAAGCGCTTCGGCGTTACATTGGATTCTAAGGCTTTGGCGAAGACTGGTAGTGTGCAGAGCATTGAGAACGAGATTCTGAAGGTCATGATGAGTGGAAGTGCTGCCAAGCAGGAAGGTGCTGAAACGAAGCATGCCGACATGAGCAATATACCTTTGTCTTATGCACAGATGGGTGTCTATGTGGACTCTATCAAGAACCCCGAATCTACCATCTACAATACGCCGCTCATAGCCCGTTTCCCCAAGGATGTGGATATCAAGCTACTGGTAAGCTCTGTAGAAACGCTTGTCAAGACCCACCCCATGCTGCAGGCTCATTTTGGAAGCGCAGGGGCAGACATCGTACAGATTGTGGACTTCGACCAACCTATTGTAATTACCCAGAGCCAACATGCTGAGAAGGATATAACCAGCTACAAGTTGGAGTTCATCAAACCGTTCAATCTGAGACAAGGACCTCTCTACCATATAGAGATTGTCACTACCGAGGAGTGGGTATATCTGATGATGGATATCCATCACCTCGTGGTGGACGGCGGTTCGTTCGATGTGCTCCTAGAACAACTGTTCGAGTTGCTTAACGGACAAGAGATCGAACCCGAGACCTTTACCTATGCCGACTTTGTGGCAGCTCAGAAAGCAGCTGAGAGTAGCGAGGAATACGCTGCTGCTCGCGACTTCTTCCAAGGGCGTTTGGGTAACGTCGAGGGAGTGACAGAGGTTCCGTCCGACCTTACCAATCCACTGGATCAAGGCACCGTTGGAACCATCTATTCTCCCCTGGACTTCGATGCTATCGATAATTTCTGCCGCCAGCACAACATATCGCCGGCACACCACATCCTGGCCGCCACCTTCTATGCGTTGTCACGCTTTACCAACAACGAGCAGTTGTGCATCACCACCATCAGCAACGGACGTTCCGACCTGCGCATCAGCAATACGGTAGGTATGTTCGTTAATACGCTGGCACTAAGTGCCGAGATTGGTGAACAGACGGTACTCGAATTCCTGAACGAGACCAGCAAGAACTTCGACGAGACGCTGCAACATGAGTCCTACCCGTTTGCACGCATCGCTGCCGACTACGATCTCTCCGCTGAAATCCTGTTTGCCTATCAGATGGGCATTTTCGCCGAATATAAGTACAAGGGCCAGACGGTCACCATTGACACTTTCGAGACGGATACGCCCAAATTCCGTATTGCTTTCTTTATCATGAACGACCCGTCGGGTAAGCCGAGCGTGTGCCTGCAATACGACAACGGACGCTATAGCCACGAAACGATGCATTGTCTTGCTCAGTCCATCTGCAATGCGACTATGGCTTTCATCCGTCAGCCAGAGGCAGCCATACAAAGCATCTCTTTGCTTGACAACCAGCAAACCTCATTGCTCGACAGCTTCAACCAGACCGAGGTGCCTTACGACGACACACAGACCGTCGTCTCGCTGTTCCGTCGCCAGGTACAGCTGACACCAGACAACATGGCGGTGGTCTATCACGACAACAAATACACGTATCGCGAAGTGGACGACATCACAGAGCGCATAGCAGCATTCCTCGTATCAAAAGGTATGGGACGTGAGGATGTTGTATCGATTATCATTCCGCGCTGCGAGTGGATGCCTATTGCTGCACTTGGCGTGCTGAAGGCGGGATGTGCCTACCAGCCTCTTGACCCAAGCTATCCGCAGGAGCGCCTGAACTTCATGATCAAGGATGCAGCCGCTAAATTGCTCATCGCCGACGAATCGCTGCGCGATATGGTAAGTGAATACGATGGTGAGGTATTGCTGACGAAAGACATCAAACAGTTGCCGGCAGTCAGCCAGCCCGTTAACGTCACCGTCAATCCTGCCGACCTGTTCATTCTTCTCTACACCTCGGGGTCAACAGGTCTGCCCAAGGGCTGTCAGTTGGAACATCACAACCTGGCAGCGTTCTGCCATTGGTATCAGCGACGCTTCGAGTTGAGGGCCGAACACCATGTATCGTGCTACGCCAGCTATGGCTTCGACTGCTGTATGATGGACATGTACCCCGCCTTGACCTGTGGTGCTTGTGTCTATATCATCGGTGACGACATCCGTCTGACCTTGCCTGAGGTGAACGCCTACTTTGAGGCTAACCACATCACCCACTCGTTTATGACCACGCAGGTGGCCTACCAGTTTGCCACCAATTTTGAGAACCATTCGCTGTTGCACCTGATTGCTGCGGGCGAGAAGCTGGCATCGCTGGTACCACCGAAGGACTTCAAAATGCACAACGGCTATGGACCGACGGAAGGCACCATCCTCATCACCGAGTTTGAGGTAGATAAGCTGCTGAAGGATATCCCTGTAGGAAAACCGCTTGACAACTCACGTCTCTATATCGTTGACAAACAGTTCAACCGTCTGCCGCAAGGAGCCTTGGGTGAGCTGTGGATTAGCGGTCCTCACGTCACCAGAAGCTATCTGAACCGTCCGGAGAAGACAGCTGAAGTTTACATCCAGAATCCCTTTAGTGATGATCCGAAGTTCGCCCGTATCTACCGCACCGGCGACATTGTGCGCTATCAGCCTGACGGCAACATACAGTTCGTGGGCCGTAAGGACGGTCAGGTGAAGATTCGCGGTTTCCGTATCGAACTGAAAGAGATAGAGGCCGTCATCCGCCAGTATCCTGGCATGAAGGATGTCACCGTACAAGCCTTTGACTATGACAATGGCGGCAAGTTCGTTGCAGCCTATATCGTCAGCGACCAGCAGGTTGACATCAAGGATTTGAATGCTTTCATCGGCAAGCAGAAGCCATCGTATATGATTCCGGCTGCCACGATGCAGATTGACAGCATTCCGCTGAACCAGAACCAGAAGGTGAATAAGAAGGCGTTACCCGCTCCTGTCATTCAGGCTGCCGACCATGAGTATGTGGAGCCTGCCAACGATACCGAGAAGCTGTTCTGCCAGATTTTCAGCGATGTCCTGTCGATGGACAAGATTGGTGCTACAGACAACTTCTTCGAGTTAGGCGGTACCTCGCTCATGGTGACACGCGTCATCATCGAAGCCGACAAGAATGGGCATCACATTGCCTATGGTGACGTGTTTGCCAACCCCACCCCGCGCCAACTGTCCACCTTCATCTCTGGCGGTGCCAACGACGAGGACGAAGAAGCGCGCGACTATAACTATGGTGCCATCAATACCGTACTCGAAGGCAACACACTCGACGCCTTCCTGGGCGGAGAGCGGCAACCTATTGGCAATGTGCTGTTGACGGGAGCTACAGGCTTCTTAGGCATCCATATTCTCCAGGAGCTCCTCGAGCGCGACGACGTGCCCGTCATCTGGTGCTTAGTGAGAGGTGAAAACGATGAGAAAGCCGAACGACGCCTGAAGAGCCTGATGTTCTATTACTTCGGCAAGAACTACAACCACTTGTTCGGTAACCGTCTGCGTGTTATCAATGGCGATGTAACGAAAGACATCAAGGTTGATGGCAAGATAGACACCGTATTCAACTGTGCCGCAGTAGTAAAGCACTTCTCAAAAGGTACAGAGATTGAGGATGTCAACGTGGGTGGAGCCATCCATTGCGTCAAGTTCTGCCTGCTCAACAATGCCCGGTTGATTCACGTGTCAACTTACAGCACGGCAGGTATGTCCGTTGACGGTATTCCGGCTGAAGACTCAATCTACACGGAGCAGAAGCTCTATTTCGGTCAGAACCTCGGCAACCAGTATATTCACTCCAAGTTCATCTCCGAGCGCATCGTGCTTGACGCTGTGGCCTTGCACAAGCTAAATGCCAAGGTGATGCGTGTGGGCAATCTGGCACCACGTTCTACAGATGGTGAGTTCCAAATCAACTTCAATACGAATAGCGCCATGGGACGCATTCGTGTCTATCAGATGCTGGGCTGCTATCCCTATGCTATCAACGACGAACCGATGGAGTTCACCCCCATCAACGAGGTTGCCAAGGCCATTATCCTGCTTTCCGAGACGCCACAGGCATGTTGCGTGTTCCATCCGTTCAACAATCACTCTGTACACTTTGGCGATGTTCTTCAGGAGCTGTCAAAAGTTACACGAGAACCGCGCCAGGTGGAGGAGGAAGAGTTCAATAAGGAACTGGAGAACGCCAAACAAGATCCCGAGAAAGCCAAACGTCTTTCCAGTCTTTTGGCTTATCAAGATATGGCCCACGGACAGAAAGTCATTGAGATTCCAAGCGAAAACCAATACACCACACAAGTGTTGTACCGTCTCGGATTCCGATGGTCCACCACCTCTTGGGACTATGTCGATCAGATGCTCACTGCCATCAATGGCTTTGGTTTCTTTGAATAAGCAAGAATGGGACTGATAAATAATAATAAAGATTTTAGCTATTGTGAAGAAATGACGGAAAAGACCAAATGGGTGGCCTGCTGGGGCAATGCCACTTCCATTACCAACCGGCGCGAGGCTATCTATGCCAAGAATATCACGCTGCGCTATCCTATCAGGATGTGTTTCAATGGTAGTATGCTGCGTTTTCGATTCTCCAACCTGACAGGTACTGAGCCAGTCACACTCGACAAGGTTTTCGTGAACCGAACACCCATCACCTTTGACGGCCATGTCAGCGTTTGCCTGATGCCTGGCCGTAAAACGGAAAGTGATGCCATCAGCTATGCTGTGAATAGTGGCGACACGATAGAGGTAAGCATGTATCTGGCAGACTATACGCAAATGAATAGCGGTACCCTTATCACGGGGCCGCTATCCAAGGCGTATTATGCCTATGGCGATTATGCAGAGGCCGACGTATTACCCCAGGATTTAAGCCGTCCTACCCATTGGTTCTATTTCCTTAACACCATCGATGTGCTGACATCAGAAGACAATCGTGCCGTGGTGTGCTACGGCGATTCCATCACGGCACAGTCGTGGCCAGACTACATGGCACAAATGGCTTTTGGCACCAACGCTGCCATTATACGCCGTGCCGTCAGCGGAACACGCATTTTGCGACAATACGACTGTATCACCTATCAGGCCTACGGCTTGAAAGGTTCCACGCGCTTTCCCATCGAAATGAACGTGGCAGGTGCTACGGATGTGATTATCCAACACGGCATCAACGACATCATCCACCCTGTGGGAACCGATGTCAACGTTTTCCGCCCATGGAGTGACTTGCCTACGGTAGAAGAAATGGAACGGGGCGTGGAGGATATCTATGTGAAGCCTGCCAAGGCGATGGGACTGAAAGTGTGGAGCGGTACCTTGCTGCCTATTTTTGGTTGGCGTACTTACAACGAAGAGCGTGAGACCATGCGACAGCGTTTCAACGAATGGTTGCGGACATCCACCCTGTTTGATGGTTGTGTGGACTTTGACGAGGCAGTTCGGAGCACCATCAACCCGAAAGCATTCGCCGAGGGGTATGACAGCGGCGACCACCTGCATCCCAGCGAACGCGCCTATGAAGCGATGGCACATGCTGCTGTGCAAAAGTTGGCATTGGCACGATGATTTATCAGATAAAAGACAACATTTTATGTAGAAATCTTCAAAATCCTTTGCTGTTTGGAAAATATTCATTATTTTTGCACACCAGAATAACTTAAAACAATAACAATATGTCATTACTAATGATTCTCCAACTCCTGATTGTGCTGGGAGCTCTTTGGGTTGGTTCACGCTATGGTAGTCTTGCACTTGGTGCTATATCAGGTATCGGTCTTGCCATCCTTGTCTTCGGATTTAGCTTAAAACCAGGTACTCCGCCAACCGATGTTATTTACATCATTATAGCTGCCGTCACCTGTGCAGGCATTATGCAGGCTTCAGGCGGTATGGACTGGTTGATTCAGATTGCAGAGCGCCTGTTGCGTAAACATCCCGACCGAATCACGTTCCTCGCTCCACTTTGCACCTTCTTCCTGACCGTGCTGGTTGGAACAGGTCACGTCGTTTACACGCTGATGCCTATTATCTGCGACATCGCTTTGAAGAAAGGCATTCGTCCCGAACGTCCTTGCGGTGTTGCCTCTATCGCTTCTCAGGTAGGTATCACCTGTTCGCCTATCGCCGCTGCCGTTGTAGCTTTCGTAAGTATTTCAAATGCCAACGGTTTCGACATCACGATTCCTGGCGTGCTGATGATTTCCATCCCTGCCTGTGTCTGTGGACTGATGGCCGCTGCTGCCGCTTCCTATCATCGTGGCTTAGACCTTGACAAGGACCCCCAGTTCCAGGCAAAACTGAAGGACCCTGCCCAGTATGAGTATATCTACGGTTCATCGGCTACCTCCTTGGACAAGGAGATTCCTTCCGAAGCCAAGCGTGCCGTCTATATCTTCATTGCCGCACTCTGCGTCATTGTCCTGTTTGCAGCTGTACCCTCTCTCCTGCCCTCTTGGGATGGAAAAGCATTGAAGATGAACATCGTCATCCAGATTGTGATGATCTCAGCAGCAGCCATGATGATTATTTTCTGCAAGGCATCGCCCAAGAAAGCCGTTGCAGGCCCTGTATGGCAGTCTGGTATGGTGGCTGTTGTGGCCATCTACGGTATTGCCTGGCTAGCCGATACCTATTTTTCCAACTACATGGACGAGATGCAAGTGATGTTGACCGATATCGTTAAGGAATATCCTTGGTCTATTGCATTTGTTTTCTTCCTGGTTTCGGTACTCATCAATTCGCAAGGTGCCGTCGTGGTTGCCATGCTGCCCTTGGCTTACTCGTTAGGCATTGCCGGTCCTATCCTCCTGGGCGTATTACCTTCGGTTTACGGATATTTCTTTATCCCCAACTACCCCAGTGATATTGCCACGGTGAACTTCGACCGCTCAGGTACAACGATTATCGGTAAATACCTGCTGAACCACTCGTTTATGATGCCCGGTCTGATCTGTGTTTCTACGTCAACCATTGTGGCATACCTGCTGTCTATGCTATTCTATTAAAAAGATGAACGAACATAAAATCATCAACGACCCCGTTTTCGGGTTTGTCAAGATTAAAAGAGGACTGCTGTATGATATCGTACAGCATCCTTTTTTTCAACGTCTTAACCGTATTAACCAGTTAGGTCTGGCTTCCGTGGTCTATCCAGGAGCACGCCACACCCGTTTCCAGCATTCTTTGGGAGCCTTCCACCTAATGTCAGAGGCTATCAAGTCGTTGACGGAAAAAGGAATTTACATTTTCGATTCCGAAGCGGAGGCGGTACAAGCGGCCATTCTGATGCATGACATCGGACATGGCCCTTTCTCACATGTATTGGAAAACACCTTGATTCATGGTATTTCCCATGAGGATATCTCCCTGTTGATGATGGAACAGATGAACCGCGACTTGAAGGAACAGCTGAATCTGGCCATCTCCATTTTCAAGGACGAATATCCTAACAAAATATTCCACCAACTCATATCCAGCCAGTTGGACATGGACCGCTTGGACTATCTGCGTCGCGACTCTTTCTATACAGGTGTGACAGAGGGGAATATCGGTTCGGCCCGTATCATCAAGATGCTGAATGTGAAAGACGACAGACTGGTAGTCGATTCCAAAGGCATTTACTCGATTGAGAACTATCTGACCACGCGCCGCCTGATGTATTGGCAAGTCTATCTGCACAAGACAGCCGTGGGATATGAAAAGGTGCTGGTGAATACGCTTCGCCGCGCCAAATACCTGGTGCATCACGGGCAAGACATCTTTGCCACCCCTGCCCTCGCCTATTTCCTTAAGAACGACATTGATGCCGAATGGTTTGCCCATCATCCTGAGACCTTGCAGATGTATGCGGAACTGGACGATTCCGACATCTGGAGCGCGTTAAAAGTTTGGAAACATAGTGATGACAAGATTCTGGCGACGTTGGCTACTGACATGATTGACCGTCACCTCTTCAAAGTAGAGGTAACAGAAGAGTGCCCCTCTGATGAATATTTGCAGGAGAAAATGCGCCAGATAGCCGTTTCCATGGGCATTCCAGAGGAGGACGCCAGCTATATGCTCTCCCTGACGGAGATAGGGAAAGACATGTATAATCCCGAGGACGACAGTATCGGAATATTATACAAAGACGGTACCGTAAAGGACATCTCAGAGGCTTCCGAAATCTTAAATGTGCAATTACTTTCGAAAAAAATACGTAAATATTACCTTTGTTATCAACGAGTTTAAGAAAATTTTTGTAACTTTGCAGCGTTTATTAAAACTCAGATTATATGATGCAATTTACAGCCAAGCAAATAGCCGATTTTATCGGCGGTCGTGTGGAAGGCAATGAGAATGCTACTGTCAGCACATTTGCTAAGATTGAAGAAGGTCAGGAAGGCGCTATTACCTTCCTTTCAAACCCCAAATACACCCCGTATATTTATGAAACCAAAGCCAGCATCGTACTCATCAATGAGGATGTCGTACTGGAGAAGCCTGTCAACACCACCCTCATTCGTGTGAAGAATGCCTATGAGTGTGTGGCCAAGCTCTTGCAGATGTATGCTGCCTCGCTTCCCAAGAAGACGGGCGTCCATCCCTTGGCTTTTGTTGCCGAGTCTGCCCAGATTGGCAAGGACGTCTATATCGGTCCTTTCACCTATGTGGGTGAAGGCGTTAAGATAGGCGACGGTTCCATCATTAATCCCAACGTCACCATCTACGACGGTTGTCAGATTGGCAAGCATGTAACCATCCATGCAGGTAGCGTGATTGGTGCCGACGGCTTCGGCTTCGCCCCCAATACCGAAGGTTATGAGAAGATTCCCCAGTTGGGTATCGTCATCATTGAGGACGATGTTGAGATAGGTGCCAACACCTGTATCGACCGTTCTACCATGGGGCAGACCGTTATCCACAAGGGTGTTAAGCTTGACAACCTCATTCAGGTTGCCCATAATTGTGAGATTGGCGAAAACACCGTCATGTCTGCCCAGGTCGGCATGGCAGGTTCCACCAAAATTGGTTCCTGGTGCATGGTAGGTGGTCAGGCAGGATTCGCCGGTCACATCCATGTGGCAGACAAGACCATGGTAGGAGCCCAATGTGGTGTTATCAACAACACCAAGGGCAACGGCGAGAGCCTTATTGGTTCCCCCGCTATGGACCCGAAAGACTTTTTCAAAGCCAAAGCCCTTTATCGTCGCTTGCCCGACATGTATAAGGAAATTAGCGCGCTGCGCAAGGAAATAGAAGAACTCAAGAAGAAATTATAATGAAACAGAAGACACTTAAAGGCAGTTTCTCCTTGTTTGGAAAAGGACTGCATACTGGTTTGAACCTGACAGTAACATTTAATCCAGCTCCTGAGAATACAGGATACAAGATTAAGCGCATTGACCTGGAGGGCGAACCCGTTATTGATGCGATTGCTGAAAACGTGGTAGATACCCAGCGTGGTACTGTTCTGGGCAAGGGCGATGTCCGTGTCTCTACTGTGGAGCATGGTTTGGCAGCCCTCTATGCTTTGGGAGTTGACAACTGTATAATCCAGGTGAACGGCCCTGAATTTCCCATTCTCGACGGTTCCGCCGTCCAGTATGTTGAGAAAATAAGAGAGGTCGGTATTGAGGAGCAAAATGCCCCCAAGGACTGGTATATCATCCGCAAGAAGATAGAGGTGAAGGACGAGAACACAGGTTCCTGCATTACCATCCTGCCTGACGACGAGTTCTCTCTCACAGCCATGTGCTCGTTCGACTCGAAGATTATCAATTCGCAGTTTGCCACCGTCAACCGGGTGGAAGACTTCCCCACGGAGATTGCTCCTGCTCGTACCTTTGTCTTTGTACGCGACATTGAGCCCCTGTTGCAAGCTAACCTCATCAAGGGCGGCGACATGGATAACGCCATCGTTATCTACGAGCGTCCGACTACTCAGGAGCGCTTAGACAAGCTGGCCGACATGTTGGGTGTTGAGCATCGTGACGCCACCGAACTGGGATATATCCAGCACAAGCCGCTGGTTTGGGAGAACGAGTGTACACGCCATAAGCTGCTCGATATCGTTGGCGACATGGCCCTGATAGGCAAGCCCATCAAGGGACGCATCATTGCCACCCGTCCGGGACATACCATCAATAACAAGTTTGCACGTCAGATGCGCAAGGAGATTCGCAAGCACGAAATCCAGGCACCTATCTACGACCCCAACGAGGAGCCGGTAATGGATGTGAACAAGATTCGCGAACTCCTGCCCCACCGCTATCCCATGCAGTTGGTTGACAAGGTCATCTCCTTGGGTGCCAACACCATTGTGGGTATCAAGAACGTGACAGCCAACGAGCCTTTCTTCCAGGGTCACTTCCCCGAAGAGCCTGTCATGCCGGGCGTATTACAGATTGAGGCGATGGCGCAATGTGGCGGTCTGCTGGTACTTAACACGTTGGAAGAGCCCGAGCGTTGGTCCACCTACTTTATGAAGATTGACGATGTGAAGTTCCGCCAGAAGGTGGTTCCAGGCGATACGCTGCTGTTCAAGGTTGACCTGCTGGCCCCCGTCCGTCACGGCATCTCTTCGATGAAGGGTTACATCTTCGTCGGCGACCATGTGGTGGCTGAGGCAACCTTCACCGCCCAGATTGTGAAGAACAAATAAATTGTAAATAGTAAATAGTCCAATTGTAAATGAATAATATTCATCCCTTAGCAGTTGTGGACCCTGAAGCCAAGATTGGCGACGGTAATGTGATTGGTCCTTTCTGCGTCATCGACAAGAATGTAGTCATCGGTGATAATAATAAGTTTTTGAATAATGTAACCATCCACTACGGTGCCCGTATCGGTAATGGCAACGAGTTCTTCCCCGGTGCATCTATTTCAACAAAGCCACAGGACCTGAAGTTCCAAGGCGAAGATACCACCTGCGAGATTGGTGACAACAATTCCATTCGCGAGAATGTGACCATCAGCCGGGGTACTGCTTCCAAGGGTAAGACGGTTGTTGGTAACGGCAATCTGCTGATGGAGAACATGCACATCGGTCACGACTGCGAAATAGGCAATGGTTGCATCATTGGCAACTCCACCAAGTTTGCCGGCGAAGTGATTGTCGACGACTATGCCATCATCTCGGCCACCTGTCTGTTCCACCAGTTCCTCCACGTTGGCGGTTACATCATGTTCCAAGGTGGAACACGCACCTCTCAGGACATTCCTCCTTATGTCATTGCGGGTAAAGAGCCTGTTCGCTATGCAGGTGTTAACCTGATTGGCCTTCGCCGTCGCGGATTCCCCAACGAGGTGATAGAGGCCATTCACGATGCCTATCGCATCATCTATGCCAAAGGCATCCTGAAGGACGGTGTTGCAGAAGCGCGGGCCAAGTATCCCAACTGCAAGGAGGTGGAATATATCTGCTCATTCATAGAGAATTCAAAGCGCGGAGTCATCCGGTAAATGAACAAACTCATCGTCATCACGGGGCCTACCGCAGTAGGGAAAACGGCACTCACCCTCGAGCTTGCCAAACACTACGGCATACCAATCATCAATGCTGACTCACGTCAGATCTACAAGGAACTGAAGATTGGCACGGCCTCCCCGACGACTGAGCAGTTACAACAGGTTCACCACTATTTTGTAGGTTCCAAGAGCATTCGCGACTATTATAATGCCTCTATGTATGAACAGGAGGTGCTGAGCCTGTTAGAAACGCTATTCTCCTCATCCCCTATCCAGGTTCTTTCGGGTGGCAGCATGATGTACATCGATGCGGTGTGCAACGGCATTGACGACATTCCTACCGTTCGCGACGATATCCGCAACGAGATGAAGCGCCGCTATCAGGAGGAAGGACTGGAGAGTCTTTGTGAAGACCTTCGACGTCTGGACCCTGAGCACTATGAGGTGGTTGACCGTCAGAACCATCGTCGCGTCATCCATGCCCTGGAAATCTGCTACCAGACGGGCAAGACCTACACCTCCTTCCGCACACAGGCCCGCAAGCCGCGTCCTTTCACGATTATCAAGATAGGGCTGAACCGCGACCGCGACGAGCTCTATCAGCGCATTAACCTTCGTGTGGACGACATGATGCAGCAAGGGCTGCTGGAGGAAGCCCAGTCCATGCTCCCCTATCGAGATGTCAATGCCCTGAACACGGTAGGATACAAGGAGCTCTTCGACTATTTCGACGGGCGATGGCCCTTAACCGAAGCGGTCAGCCGCATCAAGGGAAACACCCGCCGCTATGCCCGCAAACAACTCACCTGGTACAAACGCGATGAACAGGTCAGGTGGTTTCATCCCAATCAACAACAAGAAATTCTGAATTTTATATCACACTATGAATAAATACGTTGAAAAAGTTAGAACATCCTTCCGGAAAGGATGGCAATGGTATAAGGATCTCTACAAGGGGCGCCGCTGGTACGTGAAGACAGGTGTTGCCATGGCTACGCTTGTCGTTACATTCTTGCTCTACCTGGTGATGGTTGACATCAATTTCCTATGGCTGTTTGGCAAGTCGCCTTCCATCAACGACGTCAAGAACACCCATCCTGCGGAAGCCTCGCAAATCTATAGTGCCGACGGCAAAGTCATCGGCAAATTCTTCAGCGAGAACCGCATGCCTGTGACCTATGACGAGGTCAACCCAAAGTTCTGGGAAGCCCTTATCGATACCGAGGACGAGCGTTTCTATCGTCATAATGGCATTGACTATCAGGCTTTTGGCGCTGCGCTGAAGGACTATGTGCTGCATCGCGATGCCCGTGGTGCTTCCACCATCACCCAACAGTTGGCCAAGAACCTCTTCCGCGTCCGCACGCAGTATTCTACGGGACTGCTGGGCAACATCCCAGGCCTGAAGATGCTCATCATGAAGAGCAAGGAGTGGATTACCGCCTACAAGCTGGAATGGTATTTCGACAAACGGGAGATTCTGACCATGTATGCCAACACGGTCGATTTCGGTTCCAACGCCTTCGGCATCAAGACCGCTGCCAAGACCTATTTCGGCACGACACCCAAGCATCTCACCACCGACCAGGCTGCCATTCTGGTAGGACTGCTCAAGGCCACGACTTATTACAATCCCCGCATCAATCCCAAGAACTCCCTCAGCCGTCGTAATGTGGTGCTTGACAACATGCTGCGCCACGGTCATCTGACTGCCCAGGAGTGCAAGGAACTCCAGCAGAAGGAAATCCGCTTGGACTATAGTGTTGAGAATGCCTATGACGGCAATGCCAACTACTTCCGCGAGGCGGTGGCCGACTGGATGAAGAAATGGTGCAAGGAGTACTATGGCGACGACCGCGTCTATGCCTACTATACCGAAGGTCTGAAAATCCACACCACCCTCGACAGTCGCATGCAGCATTATGCCGAGGAGGCTGCCATCAAGCAGATGAAGCAGGTTCAGAAGACTTTCAACCAGCATTGGGGCAATGTCAACCCCTGGCAGGACGAGCACCATATCGAGATACCCAACTTCATTGAGGACCTGGCCAAGAAGACACCTTATTATAAATGGTTGAGCCAGAAGTACGACGGCAATCAGGATTCCATCGACTACTACCTGAACCTCCCCCATCGTGTCAAGCTGTTCGACTATGACGAAGGGTCCATCGAGCGCGAGATGTCCACCATGGACAGCATCCGCTATATGGAGCACTTCATGCATTGTGGCTTCGTGGCCGTAGAGCCTCAGACCGGACATGTCAAGGCCTGGGTGGGCGACATAGACTTCAAGACGTGGAAATACGACAAGGTGACGGCCATGCGCCAGCCTGGCTCTACCTTCAAGCTCTTTGTCTATGCCGAGGCCATGAACCAGGGCATTACCCCCTGCGACACCCGCAAGGACGAATATTTCTCGATGAAGGTGATGGACAAGGGCAAGGAGGTGACCTGGGCTCCCACCAATGCCGACGGCCGTTTCTCGGGCATGGACATCACCCTGAAGCAGGCTTTTGCCATGAGTATCAACAGCGTGGCTGTCCGTCTGGGTCAAGAGGTGGGCATCGACCGTATTGTCACTACGGCCCACGAGATGGGTATCAAGTCGAAGCTCGACGCCACACCCTCGCTCACGCTGGGTGCCAGCGATGTCAACCTGCTCGAACTGGTGGGTGCCTATTGTACGCCGGTGAATAACGGAAAGGCCATCGACCCCATACTGGTGACCCGTATTGAGGACCGCGACGGCAACGTGCTCTACGAGGCTAATCCTGAGGAGCGCCAGGTGCTCTCTCCCAAGAGTGCCTTCTATGTCCAGCAGTTGCTGATGGGCGGCATGAGCGGCACCTCGTCACGCCTTCGTGGCTTTGTGGGCAACGCCAACAACGATACCGACTTCGGTGGCAAGACCGGCACGTCGAACAACCACTCCGATGCCTGGTTCATCGGCACAACGCCCCGGTTGGTCTGCGGTGCCTGGGTAGGCGGCGAGTACCGTTGCATCCACTTCCGCACCGGACAGCTGGGACAAGGCAACCGCACGGCACTACCCATTTGCGGCTACTTCCTGGGCTCTGTGCTTTCCGACAATCAGTTCAAGCACTACCGCACCAAGTTCAGCAAGCCCGAGGGCATTGGCGACATCAACGACTATGGTTGTGGCGGTTATTTCAAGGCTCCTTCCGACTCCGACTCGATAGCTGTCGATAGCCTGGCTGCAAAACCCGAGATGGAGATGGTACTTGACGAGTTCGGCAATGAGGTGGTGCGTCCCAAGGAGCATCACGACCACGTGAACACCCAGACCACGCCCAACAGCCAGCAGGCTGCCGAAGAACCCAAGCAAACAAAGATAGAAAATTGAACACAGAGGAGTTAGACCTTGAGAATAAGGAGTGGCAACAAGCCCTCCAGATCATTCAGTTTACCCGTCGCTCGCTTTTCCTTACTGGCAAGGCAGGGACGGGTAAGTCAACATTCCTCCGTTATATTGCCAAGAACACCAAGAAGAAGCATGTCATCCTGGCTCCCACGGGCATTGCCGCCATCAATGCCGGAGGCCAGACGCTTCACTCGTTCTTCAAGCTGCCCTTCCACCCGCTCCTGCCCAACGACACGCGATACAATGCCCGCAACATCCGCAAGACCCTGAAGTACAGCGGAGTAACCACCAAGATGCTACGCGAGCTTGAACTGATTATCATCGACGAGATATCAATGGTAAGGGCAGACATCATCGATTTCATCGACAAGGTGCTGCGCATCTATTGTCGCAACATGCGCGAGCCCTTTGGCGGCAAACAGCTGTTGCTGGTGGGCGACATCTTCCAGTTGGAGCCCGTGGTCAAGGAGGACGAGTGGCGACTGATGCAGCCCTTCTACACCTCAGCCTATTTCTTCTCTGCGAAGATATGGCAGGAGATGCAGCTTGTCAGCATCGAGCTCCGCAAGGTGTACCGCCAGAACGACTCCCAGTTCATTGGCATTCTGGACCGCATCCGTGAGAACGCTGCCACCACCGCCGACATCCAAGCCATCAACAGTCGTGTGGGAGCCGTCTCCAACGTCAGGACAGGAGCCGATTCCTTCGAGGTCACGCTGGCCACCCGCCGCGATACGGTGGACTATATCAACGACCAGCAGCTCTCTGCGCTGGACGGTACCACCTCCATATTCAAGGGCACCATCCAGGGCGAGTTTCCCCTGACTTCCCTACCCGCCCCTATGGAGTTGGAGGTCAAGCCTGGCGCACAGGTCATCTTTGTCAAGAACGACAAGGAGAAACGCTGGGTAAACGGCACCATTGGCGTGGTGACGGGCATCGACGAGGAAGAAGGGCTTATCTGCGTGGTGGACGAGGACGGCAACGAGCACGATGTGGTTCGCGAAATCTGGGAGAACATTCGCTATACCTTCGATGAAAAGGAGCAGAAGATTGTCGAGGAACAGCTGGGCGTCTTCATCCAGTTTCCCTTGCGACTGGCCTGGGCCATTACCGTTCACAAGAGCCAGGGCCTCACCTTCCGCCGTGTCAAGATAGACTTCTCGGGTGGCGGTGCCTTTGCCGGCGGACAGACCTATGTGGCGCTAAGCCGATGCACCTCGTTGCAGGGCATTACGCTGGAGGAGCCCATCCGTCCCACCGACATCTTTGTCCGTCCCGAGGTCCTTGCCTTTGCCCGTCGCTACAACGATGGGAAAATGATGCGACAGGCACTCTTCGAGAGCAAGGCCGACAAGGAGTACCACGATGCCGTAGAAGCCTTCGACCGTCAGGACTTCGACGCCTTTCTGCACAATTTCTTCCTGGCCATCCATTCCCGCTACGACATCGAACAGCCCGTGGTACAACGCTATATCCGCCGAAAGCTGGGCATCATCACCCATCAGCAGACACGCATCAGCGAACTGCAAAACGAGATCAGCCGCCGCGAAGCCCTGCTGAAACGACTGGCCGTGGAATACACCCTGCTGGGCAAGGAGTGTGAGCACGAGCAGATGAACGAAGCCGCTATCCGCAATTACGAGAAAGCGCTCGAACTCTGCCCCGACCATCCTGAGGCCCTGCGCCGACTGAAAAAGTTAAAAGGAAAAAAATAACGCTAACCTTAACGTTAACGTTACCTTTTTATTTTTTATTTTTCACTTTCCTCTGGTACAACGTACCTTTCGCCCGTTTCTTTCACTATCCTGCGGGCAAAGTGCGGCTCATAGCCCGGGCGCTTCACTCTTTCACCCAGTCCGTACTTATTGCGTGTAAACCGTCCGTTTTCATCAGGCTTTACCGCCATGTCGTTATACTTTACTATCAGGTAGGTAGCCAACTGCTTCCATCGTGCCAGCATGCGCTGTGCCTGCGTCACGCTGTAGTCGTTCAGGTACTTCTGCATAGCGGCAGGCTCCATGTTGCGCGCCTTCTCCTCAATGGCAGGCTGCTGCATGAAGTACGACTTCTCCAACGAGTCGCGCACCGCCTTCAACGACGGAAACAGCACCTTATAGCGCGGATAGACCATGTTCGACACCCAGTTCTCCACCCAGAAGGCGTTCTTGTCGCTGAAGGTGACATCGTCGGCACCAGGCGTGTTGTAGCACTCAGGGCGCTCCGTCATCGAACAGTAGATGGGCGTATAGGCCACCATGTTGCCGTCGTCGTTGCCAAACCAGAAGCAGCCGCCCACCTGTCGGGGCAGCCACGAGCGCATCTGGCTCACAAAGGTCCAAGCCGTCTGCTGAGTCGATGTGGGACGCTCGTTGAAGTACTTCTTGCCGTCCACCTTATAATAAAGAGGTGTAGGACGGTAAGGCATGCTCCAGATGCCGGCACCCACGTCGGTGGAGTCGATGGCCAAGGGTGTTCCCTCATAGTGGTCGCGCATGTCGGCCATGATGTCCTGCACGCTCAGTTTCTTTTCGGGGACGACCCACAGCGGCATGTCCTCCGCATCCTTGTCCTTGCCCAGCGCCCAGGGCAGATATCGCTCCATGCCCTTCACGTGGTGGTTGTAGAAACTCCACACGCGGGCATCACAGATACGGCGACCGCCAAAGTCGGGGAACGCATAGGCATTCTTAAACGAGAACTCCTCGTCCTTGTCGTTGAACCACCCCATCTTACGCGCATACTTGATGACATTCTTCGAGTACAGCACGTTCTCCTTGTCCTTCAGGGGGAAGGTGCCTATGCGGCTCTGGTTGGCATGTCCGCAGATGGCGTTGTCGGGAATTCTCCTGGCCACCCACACCACACGCTCCTTCGACACCTTACGGTCGGGTCCGCAGCCTTGCATCTCCAGAATCCACGCCTCCTCTGGGTCGCAGATGGTAAATGTCTCACCCTCCGAGTAGTAGCCGTAAGTCTCTGTCAACGTGGTCATTACCTGGATGGCCTCACGTGCCGACTTGGAACGCTGCAGGGTGATATAAATCAGCGAGCCATAGTCTATGAGTCCCGTTGAGTCCACCATCTCCTCACGACCGCCGTAGGTCGTCTCGCCGATGGTCAACTGCCACTCGTTGATGTTGCCCACCACGTTGTAAGTCTCTTCCGCCTCAGGAATAGCACCCAGATACTTGTTCGTGTCCCACTCGTAGATCTGCCTCATCTCACCCTTCTGGTGCTTGCCGGCAGGATAATGGTACAGCCACATGAAAGCGCCATACGAGTCGGCATTATAGGAACAGATGACGCTACCGTCAACGGAAGCCTTCTTTCCCACGATAAAGTTGGTGCAGGCCACAGCATACATTCCAGCCAGGAGGCCTGCCGTCAAGAGAAAAAATCGTTTCATTGCTATCTTCTTATTTTAAGTTTTTCCATCAATGCTGCAAAAGTACGAAAAAAAAACGAGACCACCATATTTTGGCAGTCCCATTTTCATAAACACAACCCTCTTTTTTTGCATCGTCAATAACCCATCCTTATTTGTCAATAAGGGCATGTTATTGTGCAATAAGGGCATGTTATTGCGCAATAAGGGCATGTTATTGCCAACGGGTAGTTATGCGGAAAGTAGGAAATGCGGAAAGCGGACATTAAGCAGTTCTTCAGAGTGCGGAAGAGAGACATTATAAGTATCAGTTTTTATATTTATAATTTATATTATATTACATTATTATATATAATGCCTGTTATCTTAGTTCAAACCATACTAATGTCTACTTTCCTACTTTCCTACTTTTCTACTTTCTATCTACTTTGGGATGAATTTCCCTTGCTGAAAATTTGGTATTCTCGATTATTTTTAGTAATTTTGTAGGGTAAT
>CACXTX010000035.1 GCA_902770635.1 uncultured Prevotellaceae bacterium
ATGTAAACGTATGAAAAAGACACTGCTTGCAGCGATAGTATTGCTGTTTACCATCACGGCGAATGCCCAATTGGTACCGCTCGACTACGAGGGGCGTGACTCTGCCTATGTGGAGAATATCAAGAAACGTGCCCAGAAAATCGTTGACGGGCTCCAGCTTACTGACCAGAAACAGGCTCGTAATGTATGCAATATCATTGCCAACCGCTATTTCCTGCTGAACGACATTCATGCGAAATACGACAAGAGCCAACAAGATGCCCTACAGGCCGAGCTATACAAACATCACTTCGAACTTGCTTCGGCCCTGGCCATCTACCTAAACGATGAACAGATAGAGGCAGTGAAGGATGGTATGACCTTCGGAAGACTGAAGCGTGACTATCAGGCTACACAGGACATGATACCGTCGCTGTCAGACTATGAGAAGCAGCAAATACTCATCTGGCTAAAAGAAGCCCGTGAGTATGCTATGGATGCTGCCGACTCGAAAGGCAAGCACTTCTGGTTCGACAAGTATCGTGGACGCACCAATAACTGGCTCTCCTCACGTGGCTACGACCTGAAAAAGGAGCGTGATGCCTGGATGAAAAGGAACGCAGAGCGTTCCAAATGAGAAATGAGAAATTAAAATGTTGAAATGAAGAAATGATAAGAATATATTTGAAACAATGGGCTAGAACGAATAAGAGATGGAAGGTAATGGTTTTGGCATTTCTCATTTGTCATTCCCCATTTCTCACTTCTCATTTCTCATTCCTAATTGTCACAACCTGTGCCCAAGAGGTGCCGATGGATTACTCGTATTGTGGTTATCATCGTTCAGAACAGCCCATTCCATCAGCAAAGGTTGCTACCTATGTGCAACCAACGGGGCAAGATGATGCCGCCCTGATACAGCAAGCCATTGACTGGGTAAGCCAACAAAAACCCGACAAACAGACAGGACTACGTGGTGCGGTACTGCTCGCGGAAGGCACCTATAGCCTAAGCGAACCATTACGCATCCATACCGGCGGTGTGGTGCTTCGTGGCACAGGACGCGACAAGACCGTTCTGGTGAAGAAAGGATACGACCGTGGTGCCCTTATATATATAGAAGGTACGCACGATATCGTAACCAAAGAAACACTGGATGTAGCCGATGCAAAGGCAGGGGCCATCACCTGCCAAGTAAAAGGCGATAATTCTGTCTTGAAGAGCGGGTCTCGCATCTGTATTTATCGCCCTTCTACTCCGGAATGGATAGACCATCTTAACTGTGCATCCTTTGGTGGAGGCAAACGCATGGGTTCTTGGGCTTGGCATCCGGGTGACATTGATATACGCTGGAATCGACAGATAGTTGCTGTAAAAGGCAACGAGCTGACACTTGATGCACCCCTTACCACCTCTATTGAGAGTCGGTGGGGAGGTGCCAAGGCTATAGTATATGAACAAAAAGGTCTTATCAGCGATTGTGGCATTGAGAATCTCTCACTCGAATCTGACTATGACAAGGCATTGCCAATGGACGAGAACCATTGTTGGGATGGTGTCTATCTGGCAGATGCTGAGAACTGCTGGGTTCGCATGGTTAACTTCCGCCATTTTGCCGGTTCTGCCGTAGTCGTTCAGAAGTCGGCAGGACAGATAACCGTAGAAGACTGTCAGTCAATGGAACCTATCTCTGAGATTGGTGGATTACGTCGTCGCACCTTTTTGACGATGGGCGAAAAGACGCTGTTCCAACGCTGTTATTCCGAACATGGTATCAACGACTTTGCCGTAGGACATACGGCTCCAGGTCCGAATGCCTTCGTTCAATGTGATAGCTATGAGTCGTTCGGCCCAAGTGGTGCCATTTCCTCATGGGCTCCTGGCATCTTATTCGATATCGTGAATGTTGACGGAAATGATATTGTCTTCAAGAATTGGGAACTGGAGAAGTTTGGTGCCGGCTGGAGTACAGCCAACAGTACGATGTGGCAATCTACAGCTGCCGGACTGTTTTGCTATTCTCCTGACGAGGCAAATCGCAACTACTCACATGCCTGCTGGGGACAAATTATGGGCAATGGCGAATATACAGCCATGAACGAACACGCGAAACCCTATTCCTTGTTTTCCGAGCAACTTGAAAAGCGTTTAGGTCACGATGTAAGTGCCCAGTGCCGTGTGTTAGAACGAAACACAAATGCCTCATCGTCACCAACTATTGAAGAAGCTATCAAACTGGCTGAAGAGGCATTACAGCCTCGTCTCACTCTCAAACAATGGATTGACTCAGCGCATTTAGAAGCAGACATCACACCAGGAAAGGCTTTTTCTATGATTGCTACTACATCTGGTAAGTCTAGTAGATCAACTAACTACGCTATTAATAACAACTGGCTCACCAAAGACGGTGCCGTGCTGGTTGGTGGAAAGCATCAGACACCTTGGTGGAGCGGTCGGACTACAGATGCGGGAAGAGAAAAGGCTAAATATGCCCTGACCCGTTTTGTACCTGGCTTGGAAGGAAAGGGTGGAACAGACCGTATCGACAGCGTGATAACCGAGATGCAGCGAAATCACACCTTGTTGTTCAGTCAGAACTACGGTCTTTGGACTGATCGCCGCCGTGACGATCATGAACGTATCCGTCGTAAAAATGGTGACGCATGGGCTCCTTTCTATGAACAGCCCTTTGCACGTATCGGTATTCCCAATAGCCCACTCGCCTGGGATGGAATGACGAAATATAACCTGACAACGCTTAACAAATGGTACTTCTGGCGACTCCAACAGTTTGCCAAAAAGAGCGAACCCATCGGTATCTTGCTCAAAAACCAGCATTACTTCCAGCACAACATTCTGGAAGCAGGCGCCCATTGGGTTGACTGTCCATGGCGTACAGCAAATAACGTAAATAACACTCCTTTCCTGGAGCCTGTCAATTTCACAGGCGACAAACGCATCTTTACTGCCACCTTATTCTACGATACCACTAATCCAACCTTACGCGAACTGCATCGCCAGTATATCCGCCAATCGTTGGATGCCTTCAAGGGACAGGCTAATGTCATCCATTCTATTGGTGAAGAGTTTACAGGGCCACTTCACTTTGTGCAGTTCTGGCTGGACGTGATAGCCGAATGGGAGGCAGAGAACGGAAAAGTACTGGTTGATTTAGCCGTCAATAAAGACGTACAGGATGCGATTCTCAACGATCCTACTCGCTCGAAAGTCGTTGACATCATTGATATTGAGCAGTGGTTCTACCACAACAAGGGAGAATATGCACCTCAGGGAGGCGTAAATATGGCTCAACGACAGTATATGCGTAAGATCAGAACAGGCAGTGCCCGCTTTGAGGATGTGTATCGTGCTGTCAGCGAATATAGGACAAAATATGGCAAAGCCGTCATCTATGCTGCCCAAAAAGCACCCGAACTGGGATGGGCCTCCCTAATGGCTGGTGGCTCTTGCGCAGCAATACCCGTAAAAGACGAAGTATTCCTACGAAGCATTTCCTCGATGAAACCAGAGAAAATGGAAGATTATTATCTACTGAAAAGCGATAAGGGTATGGTGGTCTATTTGCCACAAAATAGTGGACAAAACATTACTTTACCCAGCAAGGACACCTATATTTTATATCAAATAGACGAGCGGACGGGCCAAATAAACCGAATAGGCAATGCAAAAGAAGATGTAAAATTAAAGGCAAAAGGAGTCTTTTGGTTAAAGAAAAAATAAGATTTCAATGGGAAAAATCAGCAAAATACCGATTTTTCCCATTTTTTTAACTGTTTTTGCGCACGTGGTGTTTGTTTTTTCCATATCTTTGCAAATGAAAACAAACTACTTAGAAACAAAACTAACCTCTACTACATGGCAAACAACCAACTTAAAGCTAGAACCCGTGAGTTAATCACTGAGTTTTGTGCCGGCAATGATCATGCTTTTGCGCAATTGTACGATCTTTATGTACAAATGTTGTTCAATTATGGTAGCAAGATTACCCAGGACCAAGAGTTACTGAAAGACTGCATTCATGACGTGTTCATGAAAGTGTATAACAAGCGTGGAGACAAGAACACCATCAACAACCTCGGTTCATACCTGCTTATTTCCTTAAAAAATCGCTTGTTTGACGAATTCCGTCGTCAGACTTTCACATCTGAAGATGCCGCAGAGGATTATGAATTCCGCTGTTCTACCTCTGATGTAGAAAACGACTACCTCTACGCTGAAAAGGAACAAATGCAAAGCGCAAAAGTTGCCCACCTGATGAAAAAACTCACCCGTCGCCAGCGTCAAGCAATTACCTTATATTATTTAGAGCAGCGCAAATATGAGGAGATTTGTCAGATTATGCAGATGAACTATCACTCTGTTCGCAATCTGATGCACCGAGGGATGCTGAAGTTGCGCGAGGCAGCCATATAATTTTCGTCATTCTTTGATGACATTATCCTGTATATTCCGTCTTAAAGAAAAAGACGGAACACTTGAAACAAACTATTTATACCAAAGTTGACGATTTCCTGCGTGATGATGATTTCATCCGGTATGTCATAGATTCCTGCTCGGAAAAGGAATCCTATTGGGCATCTTACCTTCAAGCAGCTCCGCATATCCGTTCGGCTTACCTGAAAGCATGTTATATTCTCAATCACTTAGACGATTGTGATATGCTGTCGCCAGAAGAAGTGGAAAGTCTAAGACAACGTATCATGCATTCTGCAGACCTTCAAATCAACTAAAACATCTGGCTGACGCGACGGATGCCAGCGACCAGCACATCAATCTCTTCCTTTGTATTATAAAGAGCAAACGAAGCCCTTACCGTTCCGCTGATACCCAGTCGGTCCATCAGGGGTTGTGCACAATGATGACCCGTTCGGACGGCAATACCCAGTCGATCCAGCAGAGTTCCCATATCCAAATGGTGAATGTCTCCCACGAGGAATGAAACCACCGCATCCTTCTGTTCTGCCTCACCGAAGATACGCATACCGTCGATGGTTTTCAACTGTTCCATGCAATAGCGGGTCAACTCTTGTTCATGTGCCTCAATGTTATCGAGCCCTAAAGAAGTGATATAGTCAATGGCTGTAGCAAGACCGTGAGTAGCCACATAATCCGGAGTACCAGCCTCAAACTTAAAGGGCAGGCGTTCAAAAGTCGTCTTTTCCCACGACACCTTGTCTATCATCTCTCCACCACCCTGATACGGAGGCAATTTCTCCAGCCATTCTTCCTTGCCATAGAGCACACCAATGCCTGTGGGTCCATACATCTTATGCCCGCTAAAAGCATAGAAGTCGCAGTCCAGTTGCTGCACGTCAATCTTCATGTGGGGAGCGCTCTGTGCACCGTCTATTAAGACAGGGATGCCACGAGAATGAGCCATTTCAACGATATGTTGCACGTCATTGATAGTGCCCAGTACATTGCTGACATGGGCTATGCTCACCAACTTCGTACGCTCTGTCATATAGTCTTCGATAGCATCGCAGCTTACCAGGCAGCCTTTGTCATCAATAGGCAGATGGCGAACTACAATCCCCTTGCGTTGTGCCTGCAATTGCCAGGGAACGATGTTCGAATGGTGCTCCATATCGCTCACCAGCACCTCGTCACCCTCCTTCATCTGCGACTCACAGAAGGACGATGCTATCAGGTTGATGGCTTCAGTCGTTCCTCGCGTAAAGACAATCTCCTCCGTCTTACGGGCATTGATGAACTGGCGCACCTTCTCACGGGCAGCCTCGTGTAGGTCTGTTGCCTGCTGACTAAGGTAGTGAACGCCACGATGAACATTGGCATTCACATTCAGATATTCCTCCCGCATAGCATCCAGCACACACAGTGGTTTCTGCGTGGTTGCCGCATTGTCCAGATAAACCAGTGGCTTACCGTACACCTTGCGGCTCAGTATGGGGAAATCCTCACGTACCTTATTTATATTATACATATCTCCTTCTCTCCTTACTCCTTCTCTACTCTTCACTTACAAAGCTTACAGCCCTCACACTTGTTCAGTTCTCCACGGAAGCGCTTCTCCACCAAGTAGTGCAGGCGGTCGCGCAAGGGTTCCAGTTCCATGTGATCTATCACCTCGTTAATAAAGGCGTTCTGCAACAACAGTCGGGCCTCCTTTCGTGAGATGCCTCGCTGCTGCATATAGAACAGGGCAGCATCGTTCAACTGTCCTACCGTCGAACCGTGGGCACACTTCACGTCGTCCGCATAGATTTCCAGCATGGGCTGGGTGTACATCCGGGCCTGTTTGGTGGTTGTCAGGTTCTGGTTCGTCATCTGCGACGTGGTCTTCTGCGCATCCTTCTTAACCAGTACACGACCAGCGAAAGCCCCCGTTGACTCGTCGTCCAACACATATTTATAGAGTTCGTTCGACGTGCAATGTGACACATGGTGCGTTATCAGCGTGTTGTTGTCCACATGCTGTTTCTTGTCTGCTATCACGCAACCGTTGCACGAACATTCAGCCCCCTCGCCTATCAAGTCGAGGTTCAGCTTGTTGCGTGTCACTCCGTTATGCAGCGTAATGACGTTATGGTTCACTCGGCTGTTAGCCTGTTGCTCAATATAGACATTGCTCACACGGGTGTTCTTGTTGTGCGTTTCCTCCAGACAATACAGGTCCAGTTTGGCATTCTCGCCCACAAAGGCCTCGATGACCTGAGTAGCTAGGAAATGGCGATCGTCAGCGGCATGGTCGCAGAACAGGAATTTCACCTCAGCTCCCTCTTCCACAATGATCAGCACACGACGGTTCACCATCAAGTCAACATCGCTACGTAGAATGTTGATAACCTGGATGGCACGGTCAACCACTACATTCTTAGGCACATAGACAAACAAGCCATCCTGTGCCAGCATGGTGTTCAAGTCTGTCACGGCATCTTCGTCCTTGCCAGCTAGGTTATTGTAGTGGTGAGAGGTAAGAGGTAAGAGGTGAGAGGAATATTCTTTCAGCGAACCAACGATAACGCCTTCCGGCAGATGTCCCTTTGGTTTCTCGTCGTGATAGAACATATCGTTGACCACGAAATAAAGGTTCGTCGAGAGGTTGGGAACGTCGCACTTGAACGCTTTATAAGGGTCAACGGGTATCTCCAGGCGGTTCAGGTTCAAGCCATAGTCGGGCTCGAAGAGCTTTCCGATATCCGTATATTTATAGCGCTCCACCTTACGGGTCGGAAAGCCATTCTTCCTGAACCGCTCGAAGGCAGCGTCACGTTGGGCATTCATCACTTCCGACGAATGGCTGCAAATCATGCCTTGCGCCTGCTCATACAGCTCTAAGTATTGCTTCTCTGCACTACTCATTACTAATTTCTCATTCTTTGACCAAGGTCAAAGCGACCAAGGTCGAGTCCTCATTACTCATTTATCATTTAGGACGTAGTCCGCCTTAATCCAATCGTATCCACGCTCCTGAATCTCCTTGGCCAGCTCAGGACCTGCAGTCTTCACTATCTGACCCTTGTACAGCACGTGCACCACGTCAGGTCGAATCATCTCCAGCAGTCGGTCGTAGTGGGTGATGACGATGCACGAAGTCTCTGGAGTCTTCAGCTTGTTCACACCCTCGGCCACGATGCGCATAGCATCGACATCCAGTCCAGAGTCCGTCTCGTCCAGTATCGAGAGTTTCGGTTCCAGCATAGCCATCTGGAATATCTCGTTGCGCTTCTTCTCACCACCGCTGAATCCCTCGTTCACGCTACGACCCGCCAGCTTGTTATCGAGTTCTACTATCTTCTGCTTCTCGCGCATCAGCTTGATGAAGTCGCCCGCCTTCAGTTCCGGCAGTCCCATATACTTACGCTTCTCGTTGATGGCAGCCTTCATGAAGTTAGTCATCGAGACACCGGGGATTTCCACCGGATATTGGAACGAGAGGAAGAGCCCCTCGTGAGCCCTGTCCTCCGGCTTCATCTCCAACAGGTTCTTGCCATTAAAGTATGCCTCGCCCTCCGTCACCTCATAGAGCGGATTGCCAACGAGCACGGCGCTCAGCGTCGATTTACCCGAGCCGTTAGGACCCATGATGGCGTGCGTTTCCCCATCCTTTATCACGAGGTTGATGCCCCTCAATATCTCCTTGTCGCCAATTTTGGCGTGTAAGTTCTTTACTTCTAACATTTTTCCTTTTTATTTTGGCTGCAAAGGTACGAATAAGTGAGAGAAATACCAAATATATTTAGGTATTTCCGAACGAGAGAACCTTCGACGAACGTCAAAGGTAGTACAAATCGAGAGAAAATCAAATTTACTTTGTTTTTTCCGAGATGCAGCCTACCTAAGACCGAAGGTCAAAGGTATGAATAAGTGTGAGAAATACCAAACAACGGTTACTGCGCCCTTTTCCAAGTCTGTGTCTCATAGAAGATGCCGAGGTGTCCGCGTACCTTCAGCTTCTCGCCGTCCAGCCACATAGAGCACTTGTAGTCCTTACCGTTCTTGGGGTTATAGATGCGTCCACCCTCCCATTTCTCCTTCTTCTTGACAAGTCCGGAGAGGATGTTGACACCCATCAGTTTTCGACTACGCAGCTTCTCATCGCTGTTGTGCGTATCCTTGGTGTCGGGACCCTTCTGAAGCCATACTATCTTTCCGTTCCATTTCCCGTTGGATTCGTAGATTTCCACATGGGCATCACCCGCTTCTGTAATCCATTTTCCCTTAATGTCCTGTGCGTAAGCCATCATTGTAACGAGGGCGAGTACCATGCTAAAAAACATTCTTTTCATATTCTTGAATTTTTATTTATTAAGAATTATAAATCTCGACAATTTCACATTCTCAACTTTTTAGAGGTGAGAGGACCTCTTACCTTATAGGAAGGCATAACGGCAGATGAACAACACAGCCAGGACGATAGTTGCCCAGTTCATGTTGTTACGCTCGTCCTTGTCCTTGAATGTGCCGGACAACAGGTGTATCAGCACGTATGAGATGACACCCATCAGGATACCGTCGGATATGCTATAGGTCAGTGGCATGAGCACGATACATACAAAGCAGGGGATAGCCGTCACATAGTTGGAGAAATCAACCTTACAGATGTCGTGCATCATCATCACACCTACCAAGATGAGTGCTGCTGCGGTAGCCTGTGCCGGAATAGCAAGGAACAGCGGAGCGAAGAGCAATGCCACGGCAAAGCAGATGGCAGTGGTAAGGCTGGTCACGCCGGAGCGTCCGCCCACATTCACACCCGATGCACTCTCCACGTAGGTTGTCACCGTCGAAGTGCCCAGCATAGCACCTACAGTGGTACCGATGGCATCAGCCATAAAGGCCTGGTTCAGGTTCTTCACGTTGCCGTTGTCGTCAACCATGCCTGCACGATTGGACACACCTATCAGCGTGCCGATGGTGTCGAACATATCGATAAACAGGAAGGTGAGCACCACGACAACCATGTCTGCCGTGAATATATTGTGCCACTCAAACTGCATGAAGATAGGACTGATGGACGGTGGTGTCGACATGATACCAGTATAATTGGTGACACCCAAGGGAATGCCCGCAATGGTGGTCGCCAAGATGCCAATGAGCAAGGCCCCCGTAACCCCTCTTACCAAGAGCACCGCCGTCAGTATGATACCGAAGATACTCAGCAGTACGGCAGGATCATGCAGATTGCCCAGCGTGATAAACGTTGATTCCGACGAGGTGACGATGCCTGCACCCTTCAGTCCCACAAAGGCAATAAAGAGTCCGATGCCCGGACTGATGGTCCGTCGTAATATCAGTGGAATAGCATTCACAATATGCTGGCGCAGACCCGTAATAGTCAGCAGGATGAAGATAAGACCCTCTATCATGACTGCAGTCAGCGCAAACTGCCACGAATAACCCATCGTAATCACGACGGTGAAGGCAAAGAATGCGTTCAGCCCCATGCCCGGAGCCAGCGCGAACGGCAACTTGGCATAGACAGCCATCACCAGGGTGGCTACTACCGCCGAAATACACGTTGTGGTAAACACGGCACCGGCGTCCATGCCCGTCACCGACAGGATACTGGGATTGACGGCCAGGATGTAGGCCATCGTCAGGAAAGTGGTAATGCCACCAATCACCTCCTTGCGCAAAGTCATTGTGGAGGAATCAAATCCAAATAGTTTCTCTAACATAATATTTGTTTTTATTTTTCCTACAAAGGTACAGACTTTCTTACTATTCTCCAAATAATCTGCCCTTTCTCTATTATCTTTATCCGTTTTACAATGCTTCCAAAAAGATTTTATTTCACAACGTATTTTTTCCCATGATGAATGACAATGCTGTTTTGGGGAAGCCTTGTCTTATCCAACCGATTGCCCTGGAGGTCGTAATACGACTCCGCATCCTGCTTGGTCAGGACTGGCAAGATGCCTGTTGTTGGAATGTCGTCAATAATTTCCTTGAAGTCCTTCCAGTATTCAGCGGTAGCATATTGCGCCTTGCATCCAGAAGGCACATGAAGCGTCAACTGCTGTCGGGTTGACTCATGGAATGTCTCTGCAGTTATATTAAGAGGTGTTGTGTGGTGGAAGTAGCAATCAGTCATAGCTGGACAATAGTCAATGACTCCATAAGTGCCTAAACTTGCCACACTTTCAGGAAAATCGATGGTAATCAAAGCCAGGCAACCGTAAAATGCGCTACTGCCAACAGTGGTTACGCCATTGGGAATTACTACCGAGGTTAGGCTCTCGCATGATCCAAACGCTCCGATGTCAATGGTCTCAAGATTGGAAGACAGTTTAATGGAGGGCAAACTGGTGCACCGCTTGAAAGCATCCCTACCAATGAGCTTGACACTTTCGGGCAAATCAGCCGCTATCAGGCTTTTGCAATCACAGAAAGCTGCTCCACCTATCGAGGTCACACTTTCCGCTATGCTTACGGAAGTTATTCCGGAATTGCCCCTGAAAGCATTGTCGGCTATACTTATCACACGATAGGACTTGCTCCATGCCGTAAACTCTTCCGGAATCGTGATGGGTCCTTCATAACCTGCCTCTGCCCTAATCACTTCTGCCGTCTTAGTATCAGAGTCCGCATTGTAGAAAACATGGTCGACCTTTACCTCAACGGCCTTTGCAGTCAAATGTAGGAACAACAAAAAGAGAACTATCGATACTTCCTTTTTCATAATGATGTTGAAAATGATTTGGCTGCAAAGTTAGCGATTATTTCTCTAACTTACAAAGAAATGACGAACTATTACATTTTATCAGTTTTAGTCCGTCCCGAGCGGACTTTATCCAAATATTTCTCCGCCAGGTGGTTCAACCTTTTGATTTTCAGGAAGATGATGGCGGAGGAATTTGAATGCGGCTGCTATTAGGATTATGTTATTTCTCAAGGAGGCTCCTGTAAGGACGGAAGAGGGAAGGTTAATGTTTGGGAGGAAGGATCTAAGTGGTAGTGAGGCCGTATTTAACGACTCTGCTACTTAAGTCGCAAGGTTCTAGGACATAAGTCGTAAGACTCTGCCACTTAAGTGGTAAGGTTCTGTGACTTAAGTCGCAGATTAAAGAGAACGGACTTAATAGATGCTTAGGTCCTAGCTCACAACTGTTTAGGATGCTCCCTAAAACAATAGTGTTCGCATTCGAAATAGCATTGGTTACACGAGAGAGAGCAAAATTCTCCGCCATCATTCCATTGTATATCAGATGGTTAGGAGTGATGGCGGAGGATTTTTTCATTTTTCTTTTCCCTACATCAAAACGGAAAAAAGAAACTAAAATACAGACTAAAAAATCAAGGAAGTGCCTTTTGGACCTACCTTGAGACGGACCTTGCAACCTTCTATCAAGGGGTAGTTATAGGTGCTGTGATGACCCACGGGGAAATCATAGCAGACGGGGATGGGCAGGTGTTGCAGATACTCATGGAGCATTTCGTACATATCGGCAAAGTCGTTTTCCGGACTCTTGTATTTGGAGAAATGTCCGACGACGATTCCCTTGAGTTTGGAAAGAATACCCCGAATCTCCAACTGATGGAGCATACGGTCAACCTTGGTCATCGACTCGCCGGTATCTTCTATGAAAAGTATCAGTCCTTCGTCAGCACGGTTCAGAAAATCATAGTCCGACCCTGCCAAGCCACAAAACACGGAGAAGTTGCCGCCCACCAGGATGCCTTCTGCCTCGCCTTGCTGGTTGAGCGGATGGGCTGGCACTTGATAATGGGGCAGTTCACCCAACAACAAGTGATGCAGAATGGTATTCACGGAATCGCGCCTACCCAGGGCTGATATGCCGTCGCACATGGTGCTGTGAATGCTCATCACACCTGCCGACACCGCTGCGCTATGCAGGGCGGTGGCATCGCTGAAACCCATGATCCACTTGGGATGACGGCGGAACTCGCTGAGAGAGATGCGCCTTAACACCTGTACGGCACCATCACCTCCACGACTGCACATAACAGCCTTCACGGTAGAGTCGCGTAATGCCCATAGCAGGTCGTAGGCCCGATGATCGGCCGTTCCTGCAAAGTTATGGTAATTGTCCAAAGCGTGGGGTCCGACAATCGGCACGAATCCCCATGCCCTGAGGGCGTCGCACCCTTTAGCGACAGTGAGCGAATCGGGCGTGCTCGAGGGCGATATCACGGCAATGGTATCGCCTGCCTTCAAAAACGGGGGCATGATGATTTCCTGTTGGGCAAGCATGGTATTGGCCACACACAGCAACAGGACGATGAAAGCATTTCTCCTCATACTCGCCACCAAGATGTTTTCCTATAGAATATCAGCCTACCGTTCCTTCCAACGACACGCTGAGCAGCTTCTGAGCCTCTACGGCAAACTCCATCGGAAGTTTCTGGATGACTTCCTTGGCATAGCCGTTGACGATAAGGCCGACGGCCTGCTCGGTGGGGATGCCGCGCTGGTTGCAGTAGAACAGCTGGTCTTCGGAGATTTTCGACGTCGTGGCTTCGTGCTCGAAGATGGCGGTGTCGTTGTGGACGTCCATATAGGGGAAGGTATGGGCACCGCACTCGGAACCCAGCAGCAGCGAGTCGCACGACGAGTAGTTGCGGGCGTTGTCGGCATTCGACGTGGCACGCACCAAACCGCGGTAGGAGTTCTGAGAATGGCCGGCGGAGATACCTTTCGAGATGATGGTGGAACGGGTGTTCTTGCCCATGTGGATCATCTTCGTGCCGGTGTCGGCCTCCTGATAGTTGTTGGTGACGGCGACGCTGTAGAACTCGGCCTGCGAGTTGTCACCACGCAGGATGCAGGAGGGATATTTCCACGTAATAGCCGAGCCGGTCTCCACCTGCGTCCACGACAGCTTCGAGTCGGTGCCGCGCAAGTCGCCGCGCTTGGTGACAAGGTTCAGTACGCCGCCCTTGCCGTTCTCGTCGCCCGGATACCAGTTTTGCACGGTAGAGTATTTCACCTCGGCACGGTCCATGACGATAATCTCGACGATGGCGGCATGCAGCTGGTTCTCATCGCGCATGGGAGCCGTACAGCCTTCGAGGTAGCTGACGTAGGAGTCGTCGTCGGCCACGATGAGGGTACGCTCAAACTGACCGGTGTTGCGGGCATTGATGCGGAAGTAGCTGCTGAGCTCCATGGGACAGCGCACTCCCTTGGGGATATAGACGAACGAGCCGTCGGAGAACACCGCCGAGTTGAGGGCGGCAAAGAAGTTGTCGCGATAGGGGACTACGGTGCCCAGATACTGTCGCACCAGGTCGCCATGCTCCTTGATAGCCTCGCCGATGGAGCAGAAGATGACACCTTTCTCGCGCAACTTCTCCTTGAAGGTGGTCTTGACGCTGACGGAGTCCATGATGGCATCGACCGCCGTATTGCCCGAGAGTGCCAATCGCTCCTCGAGGGGGATGCCCAGCTTGTCGAAGGTCTTTTCGAGCTCCGGGTCTATCTCGTTACTCCCCTCCTTCTCTCCTTCCTTCCTTCTCTTTGCCATAGGGTCGGCATAATAGCTGATGGCCTGATAGTCGACGGGGGGCACATGGACATGTCCCCATGTAGGTTCCGTCTGCTCCTTCCAATAGCGGAACGCCTTCAGGCGGAACTCCAGCATCCAGTCGGGTTCCCCTTTTTTAGCAGAGATGAGCCGAACGACATCCTCGTTCAGCCCTTTCTCGATGATTTCTGTATGTACATCCGTGGTGAAGCCGAACTCGTATTTCTGTTCGGCTACCTGACGGACAAATTGGTTCTTTTCACTTTTCACTTTTCACTATTCTTTGACCAAGGTTAAAGCGACCAGAGGTCGAGCGCACTATTCACTATTCACTATTCACTAGCGAAGCGCTACATGATAGTCAAAGCTATCGACGTCAACATAGCCTCCAAGACGCTTGGTGGCATAGTTGAAAATGGCAAACTTGGAGCCCATGAAGAAACGCTGCCAGTCGAAGCGCAGCTTGTAGTCACCACCCAGCTGGATCCACTGCGTGCCGTCTGTGCTATAATAGAACTGTGCCACGTCGCGCCCCACGTTGAAGTCGGCATTGATGCGCAACCACAGAACGGGCGAAGTGAGGGGTACGGTGGCTATCACCTTGTCGGCAACCTGCTCTACCTTCTTGTCCCTCTCGGACAGCTTCACCGACTGCTCGTTCAGCGTGAGCACCAACTTGCGACCCGTCTTCTTCACCATCAGCACACCGGCATCGCTGTTGAAAGCGGAGAAGCCGGCACAGTCGCCATCCTTCATCCGTGAAAGGTCCAGCTTGACGGAACCGCTACACGTGGGGCCTTCCATGCGCTGTGTCAGCGTGTTGGGAGCCAGATAGAGGTTGGGCACTACCCGACTGGTTTTCAGACGGAGCCATCCCTGACGGTCGGTCAACGACCAGGCGCCATCCACGGGGTTGTGGTTCCACTGCCACTGCAGTCCCAGCTGCTCATTGGAGAAGTCGTCGCTGCAGACAATATGTTTCTCAGGCTCACCATTGACCAAGGCACGGACACGCGTGGGCACCAGGCCTTCCTCGTCGCCCAGCATAGGCCATCCGTCAATCCAGCGGCAGGGCATCAGCGTCGGCACACGGCCTACGCCTCCGCGGTCCTGGAAGATGATGCCGTACCAGTCGCCATACTCACTATCCACAATGGTGCCTTGTCCCACATGGGGGAAGCCACCGAAGGGACTCTGCAGGATGACGCGCTTCTCGTAAGGGCCGCGGATATCGTCGGCACGATAGCACACTTCACGACGGTAACGTCCGGGTACGCCCCATACCTGCGAGATCATCAGCAGGTAGTAGTGGCCCTTGTATTTCAGCATGCGACTGCCTTCCAGGATTCCCGTCTCGTCGGCCTCGCGCTTGAACAACTGGTGATGAGAGCCCTCGATGACATCAGACAGGTCGGGCTTCAACTCCATCATCTCGCCCGTGCCGTAGATGACATACACACGGTTGTCATCGTCGAAGAACAGCGAGCAGTCGTGGAAGTGGCGCATGCGCGACAAGAGAGTCCACTTGCCCTCTGCCTTCTCAGCAGTGAAGATATAGGTGTCGCCCATCGCTCCCGCCTCATTAGGGGCCAGGAGTGCATAGAAACGACCGTTATGATACTTCAACGATGTAGCCCACTGGCCGCGTCCGTAAGCCGTACCCTCTTGCAGGTCGTACTTGGGCGAGTCGGTCAGCTTGTCGAAGATGTAACTGACGGTCTCCCAGTTTTTCAGATCCTTGGAACGCATAACGGGAGCACCAGGCATGAGGTGCATGGTGGTGCTCACCAGATAATAGGTATCACCGACGCGGATGACATCAGGATCGGGCACATCGGCCCATAGCATCGGGTTCTTCACAAAAGTAGCCTCGAAACTGCCCGACGGCTGTTCGGCAGCCTGGGCAGCCAACAGACACGTCACGAATGATAATGCTATGATTACAAATCTACGCATGCTCTCTCTTCTTTAACTTCCTTAACTCCTTTAACTTCCTTAACTCCTTTAACTCCTTTAACTTCCTTAACTCCCTCAAAAAAGCTACAGTTTCTGTTCTACCTCAATCTCGGTGAAGGTCTCGATGATATCGCCTACTTGAATGTCGTTGAAGTTAACCAGCGAGATACCACACTCCAGTCCGGTAGCCACCTCCTTGGCGTCATCCTTGTAACGCTTCAGGGCATCGATAGCCGCAGTATGTATCACGATACCGTCGCGAACCACGCGGGCCTTGTCCTTCGCATGCACCTTACCATCGGTCACCAGACCACCGGCAACGGTACCCACCTTCGAAATCTTGAAGACCTGCTTCACCTCAATCTCACCAGTGACAATCTCCTTCTTCACCTTGTCAAGCATACCCTGCATGGTCTGCTTCACGTCGTCGATGGCATCGTAGATGATGGAATAGGTGTTGATCTCGACACCCTCACGCTCAGCGGCACGACGGGCATCGGCAGAAGGACGCACCTGGAAGCCGATGATGATAGCCTCGGAAGCACTGGCCAGCATGACATCGTTCTCGGAAATCTGACCTACAGCCTTCGAGATGACATTCACCTGTACCTTCTCAGTAGAGAGCTTGATGAACGAATCGGAGAGAGCCTCGATAGAGCCGTCGGTATCACCCTTCACAATGATGTTCAACTCGTGGAACTCACCGAGGGCGATACGGTGTGACAATTCGTCAAGACCCAGCTTCGTGGTGGTGCGCAGGCTCTGCTCACGCTGCAACTGGATGCGCTTGTTGGCAATCTCGCGGGCTTCCTGCTCCGACTCCATCACGTGGAAGGAGTCACCAGCGGTAGGAGCACCGTTCAGACCCAGAATGATAGCGGGCTCGGCAGGACCGGCCTTCTCAATGCGCTGGTTACGCTCGTTGAACATAGCCTTGACACGGCCCCAGGCTGTACCTGCAATGACCACGTCGCCAATCTTCAACGTACCGTTGGATACGAGTACGGTAGAGACATAGCCACGACCCTTGTCAAGTGATGACTCGATGATAGAACCCGTAGCCTTGCGGTTGGGGTTGGCCTTCAGGTCGAGCATCTCGGCCTCGAGCAGCACCTTCTCCAACAGCTCATAGACACCCTGTCCTTTCTTGGCAGAGATTTCCTGACACTGGTACTTACCGCCCCAGTCCTCCACCAAGAGGTTCATGTTGGCAAGGTCCTCACGAATCTTATCGGGATTGGCACCCGGCTTATCAATCTTGTTGATGGCAAACACCATCGGCACGTTAGCCGCCTGGGCATGGGCGATAGCCTCCTTGGTGGTAGGCATCACGCTGTCGTCGGCAGCAACGATGATGATGGCGATATCCGTCACCTGAGCACCACGGGCACGCATGGCAGTGAACGCCTCGTGACCAGGGGTATCCAGGAAGGTGATGCTCTGCCCATTCTTCAGCGTCACATTGTAAGCACCGATGTGCTGGGTGATACCACCTGCCTCACCGGCAATCACGTTGGTGTTGCGGATATGGTCGAGCAAAGAGGTCTTACCGTGGTCAACGTGTCCCATCACGGTAACAATCGGAGCGCGAGAGATCAGATCGTTCTCGTCGTCTTCCTCCTCCGTGATGGCGTTCTGTACCTCGGCAGACACATATTCGGTAGTGAATCCGAACTCGTCAGCCACGATGTTGATGGTCTCTGCATCCAGACGCTGGTTGATACTTACCATGATACCGATGGACATACAAGTACCGATGACCTGGTTGACACCCACGTTCATCATGGTAGCCAACTCGGAAACGGTCACGAACTCGGTCAGCTTCAGTACCTTGCTCTCGGCTGCCTCGGCGGCCATCTCCTCGTTCATGCGCTCTGCCACGGCATCACGCTTCTCCTTACGGTATTTGGCACCCTTCTTGTTCTGGTTGGTCTTGGAAGTCAGACGGGCCAGCGTCTCTTTTACCTGACGGGCTACTGCCTCGTCGTCAACCTCCAACGGCTTTACAGGACGGTTCTTCTTGTTCTTCTTGCCACTACCCTGCTGGTTCTGCTGTTGCTGACCACCATTGTTGTTCTTGTTCTTCTTACCACCACCCTGCTGGTTAGCCTGCTTGGCAGCGGCCTCAATGTCCACCTTGTCGGTACGGATACGCTCACGCTTACGACGCTCGCCGGCAGCCTTCTCCTCACGCTCCTTGCGACGCTCCTCCTTCGACTTCTTCTTAGGACGGGTGCTCTGGTTGAGCGTAGAAAGGTCTATCTTACCCAGCACGTTCAGCTGAGGGGCATTCTGAGCCACCTTTGCATCGCCGGGAGTCTTGGCCAACTCTGGGGCTTTCTCCACTTCCGAATCCCCGTCGTCCATAACAGGTTCTACCACTTCGAGCTCTTTCTTCTCGACAACGGGTTCGGGCTTCACCTCCTCCTTAGGTTCGGTCTTTGCCTCTACTTGGTGCTCAGGCTTCACCTCCACTTTGGGCTCGCGTTTCTCTTCAACAACAGGTTCTTCCTTCGGCATTTCCTTTGGAGCAGGAGCGGCCTTGCCCTTGCCGACCTCCTCAAGATTGATCTTGCCCAGCGTCTTCAGCTGAGTACGCTGTTCCATCATCTCCTCGGTCTTGGTCATAGCCTTCTCGGGCTTCTCTACCTTCTTCTCCTTATCCTTGACTTTCTTGGTGAACATCATCTCAGCCTGTGTCTTCACCGCCTTATCGCCGCTGAACTCACTGACCAATGCCTGATATTGTTCGTCGGAAATCTTGGTGTTAGGAGTCATCTCGTCCTTTACCTCACCAAGTTCCTTCTTGTTCTTCAGAAAGTCAACTGCCGTCTGAAGTCCTATATTCAGTTCTGATAATACTTTATTTAATCTTACACCCATATATTAATTCATAATTATTAATGCATAATTCATAATGAATAACGAATTATACATTTATTTATTCAAACTCTGCTTTGAGTACTTCCAGTACATGGTCGACAGTCTCTTCCTCCAAGTCAGCCTTCTCAATGAGCATCTCACGGGGAGCATTGAGCACCTGCTTGGCGGTGTCCAGACCAATAGCCTTGATAGAGTCGATAATCCACTGGTCTATCTCGTCAGCGAACTCGTCGAGGTAGATGTCCTCGTCGGCGTCGGCTTCATTGACCACACGGAATACGTCGATAGTATATTCGGTCAGCATGGAGGCCAGTTTGATGTTCAGACCACCCTTACCGATGGCCAGAGAAACTTCCTCGGGCTGCAGATAGACCTCAGCCTTATGCTCCTCGGGGTTCAGCGTGATGCTGGTCACCTTGGCGGGTGAGAGGGCACGCTGAATGAAGAGCGAGGTGTTGTTAGAATAGTTGATGACGTCAATATTCTCATTGCAGAGCTCACGGACAATGCCGTGTACACGACTACCCTTCACACCTACGCAGGCTCCTACTGGGTCGATGCGGTCGTCGTAGCTCTCCACAGCCACCTTGGCACGCTCACCCGGCATACGGGCAATGCGGCGGATGGTAATCAGGCCGTCGTTGATTTCAGGAACCTCGGCCTCGAGCATACGCTCCAGGAACTGAGTGCTGGTACGCGACAGGATGATGCGGGGATTGTTGTTCTCGTTCTGTACCTCCTTCACGATGGCACGGATGGTCTCGCCCTTACGGTAGTTGTCCGATGGAATCTGCTCGGCCTTTGGCAAGTGAAGCTCGTTGCCCTCGTCGTCGATGAGCAGTACCTCACGCTTCCACATCTGGTAAATCTCAGCGCTGACAATCTGTCCCACCTTGTCCTTGTACTTCTGGTACAGCGAGTCGTGCTCCAGTTCCAGAATCTTCGAAGCCAGGGTCTGGCGCAGGTTCAGGATGGCACGGCGACCGAACTTCTGGAAGTTTACTTCCTCAGAAACCTCCTCGCCTACCTCGTAGTCGGGTTCTATCTTCTGTGCCTCTGTCAAGCTGATTTCCTTGTTCTCGTCCTTTACCTCACCGTCAGCCACCACAATACGGTTGCGGTGAATCTCAAAGTCACCCTTGTCGGGGTTTACAATCACGTCGTAGTTCTCGTCCGAACCGAACATCTTGGCAATGACGTTGCGGAAGCTTTCTTCCAGCACGCTCACCAGTGTGGTACGATCAATGTTCTTTGTTTCTTTAAACTCCTGAAAGGTCTCAATCATTGAGGGGCCTTTCTCTTTCTTTGTTGCCATAATATATTTTGTTTTTTATTTTTTTCCTATTTAAAGTTCAGCAAATATTTGCAAGACTTTATCGCGTTAATGGCAAAAGTCTTGTCAACCTCTACCAGCTGGGGACGCTTCTTGCCCTCCACCTGCTGCTTCTCCTTGGTAGTCACAACAAACTGGGTGCCGTCTTCGCTGACCTCCTTCAAGAGGCCCTGCACTTTCTGGCCGTTCTGCTGTAACACTTCCACCTCCTTGCCTATGTGGTTGCGATACTGCTGCACCACTTTAAAGGGCTGCCCGATGCCTGCGGAGCCTACTTCCAGCTCGTAGTCGCCCAGTTCCTCGCCCAGTTTCTCCTGAAGGAAACGGCTCAGGTCAGCACAATCCTCAATCCATACTCCGTCGGCATGGTCAATTTCAATTACAATACGGTCGTCAGGAGTCATTTCGACATCTACCAGGTAGTAGTCGCCCTTCTCCAACCATTCTTCAACTGCTGTCTTAATGACGTTCTTGTCTATCATAAAATGTTTGTTAGTTAAAACAAGAATGAGAGGCTTCGTAAAGCCCCTCATTCCTCTGAACGCTGCAAAATTACACATTTTCCGTGAATCCTGCAAATATTTTGCATGATTTTCGCATTTTTTCCGCGTTTATCCTACAAATATCCTGTCTAACGGTATCACGCAAGCCATTATTTGCGGATATGGATGGTTAAAGAGTCCTTGTCAAAGACGATGCCATCGTGCTCTATAAACCGGCTTAGCACACCTTCCGCAGCCAACTCGGCAGGCGTACCTACACTCAGCTGTTCCGGTTCCATCAGCCATATCTTGTCAGCCAGCTGCAACGACAGTTCCACGTCGTGGGTAGAGAGGAAAATAGTTTTCTGCTCCTCAGCAGCCAGCCTGCGCAAGAGCTGCATCATCTCCACCTTGCTGGGGAAGTCCAGGAAAGCTGTCGGCTCGTCTAGGTAGATGATAGGAGTCTGTTGCGCCAAAGCTTTGGCTATCATGACTTTTTGCCGTTCACCGTCACTGAGCGTATGAACCATGCGTCCCTGCAGGACTTCTATACCCACCAGCCGGATAGCATCACGCACTATCTTTTCGTCTTCAGCGTCCAGTGTGCCCCAGAAACCAGTATAAGGAGAACGCCCCATACCCACCAGTTCCTCAATGGTCATATTCTGCACATCAGGTTTTTCCGTCAGCACAATACCGATGATACGGCTCAACTGCTTGTCGGATAAAGAGGTGAGGGGTGAGGGATGAGGGATGAGGGATGAGGGATGAACGATGATGTCGCCGTCCAGTGCCGGCTGGAAGGCAGAAAGGGTACGCAACAGGGTCGATTTACCAATGCCGTTACGACCTAGCAGACAGGTCAGTTCGCCACTGTTGATAGTAGCATTCAAGCCCGTGGCAACCACTTTCCGGCTGTCTTTCGAGAGATATCCTATACTTAGGTTTTGCAGTACAACACTTTCCATAGGCTACAAAGGTACATAATTTATATGGAATAACGGCGAATTAATTCCTTAAAAATGCTGTTCTGCTGTAAAACATCTGCTTTTCCCGTCATCAATAGTTGCTTGCGGGCCCTCGTCATCGCTACATTCAGCTTGCGGTCAATGGTGTGTCCGTCCTCAACGAAACAGTTGGCGGTAAGGAAATCAAGCTGGTAGGGACGACGGATGGTGAACGAGTAGATAATGACATCACGCTGCGAGCCTTGATAACGCTCTACGGTATCGATGCTGATATCAAGCAATTGGGGAATGCCCAACTTGGCTATTTCGCGACGAATCATGGCTATCTGGTTGCGATAGGGCACGATGACGCCTACCGTCTTCGTGGCATCAAAGCGTTCACCATACTGGCGACAGATGCGACGCAGCAGGTCTGCCACCAGATGAGCCTCATAGGGATTCACCTTCTCCGAGAACGAATTGCCTGGAGTCCATTCTTCGCTAGGTAAGAACAGGACACGATGCTGCTTCAGGAGGTCATCGAGGGCATCCTCTGAGGGCTGGCAATAGTCGAGTTCCGCCTCTTCCTGATGGGGCAACGGCACGGGCTGCAAGTGTTCGCGAGCATAGAAGAACTCGTTGGGGAAGGCTGCAATGTCTGGATGCATGCGTCCCTGACGACGCAGGATGGCTGTAAATGCGTCACGACCAGCCTCGCGCTCCTGTCGCAACAAACGTTCGAAGAGCGACAGGCGGCATTCGTGCAACGAGGGCTCGTCGTCGGGCTGTTGCACCACAGCAGGCAACTGCTTATGATCGCCAATAAGGATGAAGCGATCGATGCTATTAGAGGTTAACAGTCCGATGATGTTAGGCTCCAGAATTTGGGAGGCCTCATCGACGATGCATAGCGAGAAATGCTTCATCTCCAACAGGAACGAGCGCGACTGGAGCATAGACGTCGTGCTGACAATGACTCGTATTTCTTGTATCTGCTGGCGGATAGCGTCTAATCGTGGCTGACGCTCCAACACCTTATCAATGAGCCTGTCAGCAAAACGAGGGTCGCACGAGGCCTCATAACCCACACGCAGATAGTCGATGCCAGCTTCTTCCAGCATGCCACATATCTCATCGACAGCACGATTGGTGTAGGCGGTCAGCAGGAGCGAGCTTCGCTCTAGTGAAGAGTGAAGAGTGAATAGTGAAGAATTTAATTCTAACCCTGAACCATTCACCATTAGTTCTTCTTCGACCAGGAAGCGGAGAGCCATCGAGGTTTTGCCTGTTCCCGGAGGACCTTGCAGGAGGAAATAGTCCTGCGCCTGACGGGCTTTAAGTACAATGTCGTCGTAATGCGGGCTATAACTGCGCGAGAGGGTAATCGACGTGTCCCTGCGTGGTTCGCGCAGTCCTAACAGCAGTTGCCGTTTATCCTCTGAAGCTCTACAGAACGAGAGAATGCTGCGCAGCGCAGAGGTGGTACCTATATCGGAAGAGGCATGCTCAACAGCATAGTGGCCTTCGCTGAACACGTGTGGATTCTGTTGTCGCTCGTTCAGACGAAGCACCAGTTGTGTATCCGTCAGCTGCTCGATGACACCTTTATATAATATACTGCTGCACACATCAGGCTGGTCGCCATAACGATAGACATACACCATATCACCACGCCGGAAGTTAGGCAATACCTGACTGGTATCGACGCTCAGCGTCACATGCTCACTGTCGTGATTGATGACAGGCCCCAGCAGGATGTTGCCTGTTTCCAATTTTCCGTCCAAAGGCATGTTCCACAGATCAGCTTGTGCCCCATTCTGCCCTTCTTGTACCCCAGTTTTTTGCGCCAACTGTTCACGATAGACGAAGGTCAGCATGCGCTCGACGTATTGCTGTTCCTGCTCAGAAAGGTGGTGCAGAGGTGCCACTGCGGCTTCACGCTCCTCACGGATATATTTGTTGAAGAAGTCGGCCTTCTTTTCATTCTCAAGCAAGATGTCAGCATGCAGTTGGGGCAGTACCGTCGCAAAGCCCTCACGAGCCATGCGTACTTCCTGGGCTACAATCTGGTTACGAATGGCAATAGCCTCACGGAACAGCTGCTGGTAGTAGTTGACTACCAACAAGCCCTGACGGGCAGGATATTTGGAGTAAAGCAAGCGGATGTCCACCTTGTCTGCTGACAACTGGAAATTGTAGCGCAACACTCCGTAATAGAGCAGCAACTGCACATAATGGTCTTCCTTATACGGATAGGGACTGACGGGTGGCAACTGTTGCATCAGCCGATCGATGTTCCAGTTCTTGCCCGCCTTCTGCTCCACCAGCAAACGCATATCGTCAGTCATCAAATCGACGCGTCCTTGCAGCCCCAGCCGCTCGCAGACAAAAGAGGGCTCCACCAAAGCACGTTCTCGCTGACTGTCGTCTTCAAACAAGATATCCACAGCCTCACGGATATTCGCTTCCTGCTGTTGGGCATCAGCCTTGAAACGCATACCGTCAAAGCCACTACACGTACAGAACTGCAGGGCTTGTTCGCTGAACGACTTGCGCAGCGTGTCAGCAAAAGGTGTTGCAGGACTGTTTATCAGGTCGTCGAGGGCTGTTCCTGCAAAGTTACCCAACAGGATAGGTTGCGTATTGGAACGTGCATTCAGGCGGTTGAACAAATAGCTCATGGGGTGATGGCCATAGTCCTGGAAACAGGCTGCTATCGACGAGATGTCAACCAGGAAGTCGGGCTCCACAACAATCAGACCTGCTGTTATCGTCGTACCCTCACTATGGCAGTCCAACAGGTTCAGCTGCATGCCTGATGAGAGGTCTGAGGTCTGAAGTGATAAGGAAGAGGTTATCTCAATGCAGATGGGACCATCGGCTGTTGAAGCATAGATAAAGCGGTCATCCCAATCATCAACGATACATCTGACATAGCGCAGGTTAACCCGTACACCATGCTCTTGTTGCCATCCTGTTGCAGGCAAGCGCGTCAGCAACTGGTGTGGAATATCCTCATGGAAAATGGCAGAGATGAAGAGCGCAAGGGCTCGGAGGTCATAGCGCCAGTCGTCTTGCGAAAGAGGTTCCGCCTCTTTCGTGCCATTAGAGTGGCGACGCATCTGCTGGATGGCGATACGTTCAGGCAAAGCTATGCCATGCTGCTTGCACAGAAAATCGACCTGTGCAAAGACATTGCCAAAGCCTTGACGACTACCCCGCAATGCCTCAGCACACGCCAGCACCAGCGTCTCGTGCAGATAACGCAACGCTCCTGCCGACGGTTCTACCCCCGTCAGCTCCACACAGCGCTCAAAAAGTTCTGAAACCTTCATATATTAATGTATAGCAAACTATCGGTGCAAAGGTACGATAATTTTAGGAAAAAACATCAAATCATCGAGAATATAAGACCCTCCCCCTGCCCCTCCCTGTTGAGGGAGGGGAGTAGAATGCAGGGAGGACGGAAATAAAATTCTGAGGGGAAACTTGGAGTTCTCGCGGAAAAGCACTATCTTTGCACGCAGAAAGCGTGCGAAGCTGCTCACGCTCGGCCATTCAAGCAAGCTTGATGGCTCTCGCTTAACCGCAGCTTTGCAGCAGAACAAACGTAAGAAGATTATGGAAGCAACGACAAGACGCACGACATCACCTGTGGCAAAGGTATGGAACATGGCAAAAGACCTTAATGGCAGCCAGAAACTGGAGCTGGTATCAATCATCATCGACAGTTTGAAAACCACGCCGCCCATGCAGCCCTACACCATGGACGAAATCAATGCCATGCTCGACGAGGCAGAGGCTGCCTTTGAGGCTGGCGAATTTCTGACCCAAGACGAAGTGTTCCATCCCAGCAGAGAAATATGATATCCCCCCGAGACATCCGCAAGGATGTCTCTTTTTTTTATACGACCGCAGATTCCGTGTCCTACTCGACTTTGAGGAGTACCACGCATTTGGTAAAGGCATGCACGTTTTTGGGCTGATTAACATATATTAAGTGGGGAAAAGATGGGTTATTAGGAAATTTCGCTATTTTTGTAGGCAGAATTACTAGAAAAACGCTTAACGATATGTACGAACAGATACTGGAAGATGCGATATTTGTGATGCTTTATGCCGTCGTCACAGTGCTGGCGGCGCTGGGCTGTGTTTA
>CACXTX010000036.1 GCA_902770635.1 uncultured Prevotellaceae bacterium
TGGAGAAATTTATATAACTATATTGATTTCTACTCAACATATAACGGTTTTTTCTTGAATGAGAATGGCGAGCCTGCAAACACTCAGACAATTTTGCACGCACTGAGTGCAAAATCTGAAAACATTTTCCACGCACTGCGTGCAAAATCTCCAATCAGGCTTTCATGGACCCATTACCGTATTATTTTACAGGAAAATACGGACAGAGGCAGAGTGTGGTATGAGCAAGAAGCAGCACGCGAGATGTGGAGTACACGTACCTTGCAGCGCAATGTTAGCAGCCAGTACTATCATCGTTTACTCCAGTCGCAGAATAAGGAAGCTGTGCAAGGAGAGATGAAGCAACTGACGGCCCCGTTGCAAGATAAGCTGGAATACCTGAAAAATCCTGTCGTCGCAGAGTTTCTTGGCTTTAAGAATAATACTGATTATACGGAGAGTGATTTGGAACAAAGCATCATCGATCATCTTATCCAGTTCCTCATGGAATTAGGAAAAGGTTTTGCCTTCGTTGACCGTCAGAAGCATATTCATACGGAGAAGGAAGATTATTATATAGATCTTGTGTTTTACAACTATCATCTTCACAGTTTTGTGCTTATTGACCTTAAAACTTCAAAACTTCGTCATCAGGACGTTGGACAGATGGATATGTATGTGAGAATGTACGATGAGATGGTGCGACCGGAAGGGCACAATCCGACCATTGGGCTCTTGCTTTGTGCTGAAACGGATGAAGACATAGCCCGCTATTCCGTACTGAACGACAATGACCAGCTCTTTGCTGCCAAGTATCTTACTTATATGCCTACAGAAGAGGAACTGCGTCGCGAGATTGAGCAACAGAAGGAATTTTTCCTTTTGCAACATAAGGAGGGTTGATTATGGGAGAGTGGAAAGAATATAAGTTAGGGGAGGTTTGCGCGATATCTTCAAGTAAAAGAATATTTGCGAATGAATATCAGAATACTGGTATTCCATTCTACCGTGGTAAGGAAATAATAGAAAAGCATAATGGAGCAAATATTTCAAATGAGCTTTTTATTTCAGAAGAAAAGTATAATGAGATAAAAACCAAATTTGGTGCACCTAAAAAGGGGGATATGTTGTTGTCATCGGTGGGTACTTTAGGAGTTCCCTATATTGTGCGAGATGAGACCTTTTACTTTAAAGATGGTAATTTGACATGGTTTTATAACTACAAAGGCATCAATAACTATTTTTTATATTACTGGTTTCTTTCACCTAAGGCTCGTTTCTATATTGATACAAAGGCTATAGGATCAACTCAGAAGGCTTTGACAATTGAAACACTAAAGAAATTCGAAATATTTCTTCCTTCAATAGACACCCAAGATAAAATTGTTGCCATCCTCAAATCCCTTGATGACAAAATTGAGGTTAATCGTAAGATAAACGAGAATTTGGAGCAGCAGGCACAGGCTTTGTTTAAGTCTTGGTTTGTAGATTTTGAGCCCGCATAGGAGATGTCTTCTATCAAGGTAGAGCAGAGTTTGGCTTTAGGTTCCCAAAGAGAAATATGTATACCACAGAAGCAAAACGTTTTGCAGAGGTCGATACAGTTTTAGTAAGCGTACGCGCTCCTGTTGGTGACATTAATGTGGCAGAAGAAAGGTGCTGTATAGGACGTGGACTTGCATCTGTTAAATCTAAGAACAATTACAATTCTTATATATTATATTTGATGCAAAGTTTAAAGAATGTATTTGATAGGTTTAATGGCGAAGGAACTGTATTTGGAAGTATTAATAAAAAGGCATTTGAAGAAATGCAGATTATTGTACCTACAGGGAATGTGATTTCAAAGTTTGATTCTATTGCATCAAGTATGGATTGCCAGATAAAAAGAACAGAGCAACAATCCCGCCGCCTTGCGGAGCTTCGCGATACACTCCTTCCAAAGCTGATGAGTGGAGAGTTGAAAGTAAATGAAATAGTAATCTAAAACAATCGAGATATGAGTAATTGGATATTCAGGGCAAACCCTTCGCAATTCAGAATTCACGATTTTATTCGGGATTATAAATTCGTGGAATACCTTCAGAAAAAGAATGTGCAAGTAGGGGATATCGTGTATTTGTATATTACTGCTCCAGCTAAACGTGTAGAATATAAAATGGTGGTGGAAAAGACGAATATATCCTCACGTGATGCTTTTAACGATACGCCTTATTCCTTGATTCATAAGGCCACCACATCGAAAGATTCTGATAAGGTCGTTCGCTTTAAGTTAATTTCGGAAAGAGTAAAGAACGACGACTTGTGCTATAAAAAACTCTGTGAGCATGGTTTTCATTATACCATGCAAAACGATAGGGAGCTGCCAGATGAAACAGCAGCATATATTGATAGTTATTTTAAATAGAACCAATAACGTTTGAATGATATGAAACAATATAATCGTGTAATGCTAGGACAGGGTGGTAAATACGCCAAGATGTGTCGCCAAGAGGGATTTATAGGCAGTGAGTTTGAGGTTATGCAGGATTTGTCGGATTCGCTCTACGATAACTGGCGTGACTTCAATAAGAAGTTCATTCCTGAATGGCTCAAACTATTTCCTGAGAAATCAAAGACTTCTGCAGGATTAGTATGTGGTGCAACCTGGACAATAGTCAAAGGGTTGAAGATAGGCGATATTGTGCTCTGCTCATCAGGAGAAGGATACTATTATGTTGGAACCATAACAAGCGAATATTACTATGCTTCTAATTCACCCCTTGCACATCGTCGTAAGGTAGAATGGATGGATATTACAATTCCACGTAAAGCAATGCCTCAGAAGCTTCGCAACTCATCTGGTTCTATTGGCACTTGCTGTGACCTCACACGTTATGCTGACATTATAGAGGAACTGATAGTTAATGCGAAAAATCATCCTCATTCTACAAATCAAAATGTTGCTGTTCAAAAAGCGACGTCTAATAAAAAGTATGATGAGAGGTCGTTGCATAAACTTTTCTGTAGTTTCCTTCGCACAAGGAACATCTTTGCAAAGACCATATATCACGAAAAATCGAATCATCAAATAGACAATGCTCAGAAATGGGTACATCCAGATATTGTAGGTGTTCAGTTTGAGGAGTTCAAAAACGACGCGACTCTATCCCTGCTGAAAGCAACAGAACCCAAAGAAACGGTTCACATCTATTCCTATGAGATGAAGAAAAAGATAGAATCGGACTATCAGTTAAAGCAATATTATTTCCAAGCGCTTTCAAATAGCAGTTGGGCAAACTACGGGTATTTGGTGGCTTTTGAGATTGCAGACGGACTTGAAGATGAGATGGAACGACTTAATAACGCATTTGGAATAGGTATTATCCTTATGCAAGCAACAGATGCCACCACCTTATATCCTGCTCGTGAAAAAGCTCTTGACTATATTACTATAGAAAAGCTGAACAATCTGAATCCCGATTTTTGCTCCTTCATTACAAAGCTCTCTAAAGTGATGAATGCTTCTAAGGATTATACTTCAGACGCTCGTCTTTCATTCGAGAAGATTTGCGATAAAATTTTTGAATCAGACGAGGAACTTGAGGCTTATTGCAAGGAATACAATATACCATTCTAAGCTATGGACATGATTGAAGAGTTAATACCGCAAGGTAATGATAGAATCGTCTGCGTGAAAGTAAGTAAGGTTTTACGCGAGAATCTATATGAAATGACCAGAAAGTACTGGGTTATGAAGTTGGAAAGGGCTTCAAAAGCTACTCACGTACTGGCTGTTGTCAATGGAGTTGTTAAGGCTGTTTATATTCCAGAGAAATGGTATCATTCAAAAGATAAAGGTAAAGAGCATAGATTGGAGTTTGTAGGCAAAGAAGATCATTTGTCTGACTATATCGGAAAAAGCGTGAAATCATTCTATGGTAAAAGCCAAAATCCAGTCAAATATATTAATATGTGACTGAAATATCGATAACAAAAAAGAAGCGTCTATGAGTACAACCCACCATACAGAAGAAAGTTACGAGAACACATTGATACAGCTATTCCAAGATTTGGGATATCAGTATGAATGTGGATATGACGTGGAGCGTGACTACAGGAATCCTTATTATGAGAGGGATTTGCGTGAAGGTTTGCGTAGGCTGAATCCTATGTTGAGTGAAGAGGTGCTGAATGAGGCTTTTCGCTTGATTACTCATGTGAATGAGGGTGTTCTGGAACAGCGTAACGAGCAGCTGATGGACTATCTGCAGAATGGTGTGGAGGTAAAGTATGCAGAAGGGGGACGTTCAAAGACAGCCCTTGTAAATCTGATAAATTATGAAAGCCCCTTGCAGAATCATTTCAAGGTGGTGAATCAGTGGTCTGTCGTTGAATATGATAAAATACGTTGTGACTTGGTGGTATTCATCAATGGTCTGCCCCTTGTTGTGATAGAATTAAAATCACCTACAAGGGAAGAAGCCAGTGATGAGGATGCCTACCTGCAAATAAAGCAGTATCAGCAGAAATGTCCTTCGCTTTTTGTATATAATGCTTTCTCTGTTATCAGCGACCAACTGACCTCAAAGGCTGGTACAATCACTGCGAAGGAAAACCGCTACATGGAATGGAAGAGTGTAGATGGGACAGTAGAGACAAATGCTATAGCTGACTACGAAACATTCTTCAATGGTATCTTCTGGAGAGAAAGACTCATTGACATCATACAGAACTTCATCTGCTTTGACCATAAGGACGGAAAGTCAGCAAAAATAATGGGAGCCTATCATCAATACTTTGCTGTAAACAAAGCATTGGTAAAGACAGACACGGCAATAGGTGGCGATGGTAAGATTGGCGTCTTCTGGCACACACAAGGCTCAGGAAAGAGTCTCTCAATGGTGTTCTATGTGCATAGGTTGATACAACTCTATCCACAATGCACTATAGTGGTGGTGACTGACAGAAACGATTTGGACCAGCAGTTGTATGAGCAGTTTGCAGGATGCCAGAAGTTTATCAGACAGGAACCGCAACGTGTTGGCTTCGACCTGAATGAAAAGGGAAAACTTACCAAGACAGCAGGACGTGAAGACCTCGTAAGGAAATTGAAAGACTTACAGACAGGAGGCGTTATCTTCACTACCATTCAGAAGTTTGAAGAGGGAACAGGGCTGCTGAGTGATAGGAATAACATCATAGTAATCACAGACGAGGCACACCGTTCACAATATGGTGACGAACATTGGGATGCGAAAGCAGAGAAGATGAAGAAAGGCTTTGCGCTATTCATGCGCGAGTCATTGCCTCACGCCTCGTTTATAGGCTTTACAGGTACACCAATATCTCAAAGGGATAGAGATACGAAGGAGGTGTTTGGTGACTATATAGATGTATATGATATGACTCAGGCTGTTGCTGATGGTGCAACAAAGCCAGTCTATTATGAAAGCCGTGTCATAAAACTGAATCTGAATGAAGATGCCTTGCGGAAACTGGATGAAGAGTTTGACAATCTGGCAAATGAAGGAGCAACTGATGAACAGATAAACAAAGCTCGTCAGGAGAATAGCGGACTGAAAGAAATATTGTGTCATCCTGATACTATAGACAGTCTTTGTAAAGACATTATTGAGCACTATGAAAAGAATCGCCAATTTGAACTGACGGGCAAGGCGATGATAGTGGCATATAATAAAGAGGCTGCTGTGAAGATTTACAGGAAGATACTGGAGATGCGCCCAGGATGGACTGAGAAGATTCATGTAGTGGCAAGTGCTGCGAATAATGACAAAGAAGAATGGCACGATGTGATAGATGCCAAGCGGAACAAAGAATATGCAGCCCTCTTCAAGGATGACAATAGCCCAATGAAGATTGCCATTGTTGTAGATATGTGGCTGACAGGTTTTGATGTGCCAAGTCTTGCCACGATGTATGTCTATAAACCCATGAAGGAACACAACCTTATGCAGGCTATAGCTCGCGTAAATCGTGTGTTCCCTGAAAAGGAAGGTGGCTTGGTTGTAGATTATGTGGGTATTGCAGGCGCTTTGAAACAAGCCATGCAGGACTACACCAATCGCGATAAGAAGCAGTTTGGTGACCCTGATATAAGGAAGACAGCCCTTGTGAAATTCCAAGAGAAGTTGGAGATATGTCGCGACCTGCTGCATGGTTTTGATTATAGTATATGGTATGAAGGTTCAGATCCAGAACGCAGCAAACTAATTACAAATGGTGTGAACTTCATGCTGGAGGTTGACAAGCAGGAAAGACACAAGAGCTTTATTACAGAAAGTCAGTTGCTGCATAATGCGCAGACCTTGTGTAAGTCTCTGGTTTCAGATCATGACAAGAAAGAGGTAGCCTTTATGGATGCCGTAAGGGTTATGCTTCAAAGACTGGAAGCAAAAGGAACCACCATATCGAAACATGACATAAACGAGCGAATATCTCGCTTGTTGGAACAGAGTCTGCAAAGTCAGGGTGTGGAGGTGCTGACTCCCAACGTGAAATTCTCACTATTTGATAAGAGTTTCCTGAATGAGATAAAGAAGATGAAAGAACGTAATCTGGCTCTGAAACTTTTGGAGAATCTTGTTCGGGATAAAATACGGAAGTTTGAACGAACCAATATCGTACAAAGTCTGAAATTCAGCGAAATGATGAATAATGCTCTGTCTAACTACCTAAAAGGTATGCTAACCAATGAAGAGGTGATAGCAGAACTGCTTAGGATGGCAGAAGAAATAAGACGATGTGAAGAGGAAGGCAACGAGTTGGGACTGACTACAGAAGAGAAGGCTTTCTATGATGCTTTGTCGTCACCTCAGGGAGTAAAGGATGCATATTCAAATGAGGAATTCGTAAAACTCACAAAAGAACTGACAGAGCAGCTTCGCAAGAATAGAACCATAGACTGGAATCACAAGGATTCTGCACGTGCCAAGATGCGAGTGATGGTGAAACGACTGCTGAAGAAATATCACTATCCACCAGAGGGACAGGAGCAGGCCCTTCAAACGGTAATGGCTCAATGTAACAGATGGGCTGATGATGAAGGAAACTTTACGTTTGTGACATCTCGCTCTCAAACAAATGGCAGGAAGGCTGCGGAAATACAACTTATTCCAGAAGGCTCGATGCTTAAGGATATTGAAGTTGATGACGATGTGCGCCGCTTAGTTCACAATATGATGGAACTTTATGAGGGTACAACTATCATGAATATTGTCATAGAATGTCAGAAAGAGTATCAGCAGAAATACTTCAGCATGAAGACCAATGACTGGCGCCACCTGATAGGTGATTATGTACGTAAGGTTACTGAACGACCGGAACTTCAGGAGGAAGAGGTGTTCAGGTTTGTGATGGCAGGGTAATCACTGGAACAGTAGACGGAACAGGGGACTGGTCCCCGTTTCGATTTGCAGAATAACTATACAACCGCCTTTGCAAACTTGCAAACTTTTCGCCAAATATGTTATCCCATGGCACAGGGACAAGACAGGGAGTGATGTCTGAAGTCTTAGGAAAAGCCAGGTGAAAGTCAGAAGGTAGAAGAAAACGAAATAGGATATAGATTAAATATATTTGTTTTCTTTTCGGTAAATGGAAAAATTGTACTACCTTTGCACGCTGAAACTTGATGATAGTAAGGTAAATATAAGAAAATGAAAAAGATTATGCAATGGGTGCTTGCCGCCACCCTCGTTTGCGGCGCAACAACCTTGATGACGGGTTGTTCGGAAGCGAAAGCACAAGAAGACAATGCCGCACAGTCCGTGAAGAGTGAAGAACTGATTCGTACCTCGCAGAGCTGGGACGGTGTGGAGCTGCCTGACTATCTGAAGGGTCGTCCTGAACTGGTGGCAGTGAAGTATGAGTTCCCTGCTGGAAAGAAGTTGGGTTGGCACCATCATCCTGTAATGAACTATGGTATCCTGGTGCAGGGCGAACTGACCATCATCGGACAGGATGGCAAGGAGAAAGTAGTACATGAGGGCGATGTTGTAGTAGAGATGGTGAACACCATCCATCACGGCGAGAACCGCGGTAAAAAGCCGGTAATCCTTTACATGTTCTACCTCTCGCAGAAGGACCTGCCTCTGGCTGTGCAGCATCCTGAGATTCCACTGGACTAATTAAGACTGAACAATGATTACATTCTCATTGAGCCTGGTGGCTCTTATCATTGGTTACTTCTTCTACGGACGCATTGTAGAACGCATATTCGGACCGGACGAACGTGTGACGCCAGCTGTGGCAAAGGCTGACGGACTGGACTATATCGTGCTTCCCAACTGGAAGATTTTCATGATCCAGTTTCTGAATATCGCGGGTACAGGTCCTATCTTCGGTGCTATCATGGGTGCCAAGTTCGGTCCTGCTGCTTATCTGTGGATAGTCTTTGGTTGCATCTTTGCCGGAGCCGTTCACGACTATATGTGCGGAATGTTGTCCATGCGCCACGATGGTGCCGGACTGCCTGAGTTGATAGGACGTTATCTGGGATCGACTACGAAGAAGGTGATGCTGGTGTTTACCGTGCTGTTGCTGATTATGGTGGGTACGGTGTTTGTCTATTCACCTGCTGAAATCCTCCATTCGATGGGTGGTGACACCTTGATGTGGGTGGCTATCATCTTCTTCTATTACTTTATTGCGACGATGCTGCCTATCGATAAGATTATAGGCAAGGTGTATCCGCTGTTTGCCTTCTCGTTGCTGTTCATGGCAGGCGCGCTGATGGTGTGGCTTTTCCTGCACTGGCCGACTGTGCCTGAACTGTGGACGAACTTCTATAACATGGGTGCTGCGACGGAGCCTGACAAGTGGACGGATAACATCTTCCCGGCCTTGTTCATCACGATTGCCTGTGGTGCCATCTCTGGTTTCCACGCTACGCAGAGTCCTTTGATGGCTCGTTGTGTGAAGAGCGAGAAGATGGGTCGCCCCATCTTCTATGGAGCGATGATTACAGAGGGTCTCGTGGCTCTTATCTGGGCTACGGTAGCCTCTTGGTTCTTCTATGGTGAACCAGCTCCTGGCTATGAGATTATCGCAACTGCCAATAACGGATTCCACACTTCTGCACCTGCTGTGGTGAACATTGTGTGCAACGAATGGCTGGGTTTGGCTGGTGCTGTCCTGGCTATGCTGGGTGTGGTGGCTGCTCCTATTACCAGTGGTGATACGGCTTTCCGTTCTGCCCGTCTGATTGTGGCTGAGTGGTTGAAAATGAACCAGCGTCCCATTCCGAAGCGTCTGATTATCAGTGTTCCGCTGTTTGCAGTCAGCATTGCCATGCTGGTATGGCAGATAGGCAACCCTGACGGTTTCAACACCATCTGGCAGTACTTCGGCTTCTCTAACCAGGCGCTGAGTGCGTTTACGCTTTGGACTGTCACTGTCTATCTGGTGCGTCAGAAGAAGAACTTCTGGATTGCGCTGATTCCGGCTCTCTTCATGACTGCGGTATGTAGTACGTTTGCCTTTATTTCGAAGCAGATGCTTCATTTGCCGGAGTCGGTTGGTTATCCTTTGGGTATAGCCAGTGTCGTTGTGGCTTGCGTGTGGTTTGCTGTATGGTATAGAAGAGAAACTGTCAAGCAGGAATAACAGACAACAAAGATAGTGTATTGATGAACAAAAGGCTCCTTGAAATAATCAAGGGGCCTTTTTCTGAACTCTTTGTTTTCCTTCTCGGATATTTAAAGTAGTAGTTTGTTTGGTTGAGTGCAAAGTTACAAATAATTTCTATAACTTGTGCGAGTTTTACCCTAAAAAGTTACGTAAACGTTTAAGGTAGGGAAGTAAGTTGGATTTTTTCTGGAGAGAATGGCTCACCAGCAAAGGAGAAGAGAAAAAAACTCCCGAAACCTTGATGGCTTCAGGAGCTTTGCTTTGAGGTGCCTGGCGGATTCGAACCGCCGTGGACGGTTTTGCAGACCGTAGACTAAGCCACTCATCCAAGGCACCGTATGTGCTACGTTTCTGTCTTAGCGGATGCAAAGGTACTACATTTTTCGGGACTGACCAAACTTTTTGCAGTTTTTTTTCAGTTCGCATCCTTCACAAGGGTCTGCAGTCCCCTTGACAATGCGAAAGATACGCAGGAAAACATAGCCTACAGCTAAGAATAAGACTAAGATGACCAGTATTGTTTGCATGTTTTCCCCCAGTTAATACATCCCTTAACTCCTTAGCTTTCGCAACAGCACCTTGTTGATGGCCTGAATCTTGCGACCGCCTTTCTCGATGTTGTCAGTAATGTCTTCGCGTACATTATTAATATTGTTGAAGAAGTCGCTGAAGGCATTGAGCACTTGATTGGGCTGTGCCAAATCCTCAGGGGCATTGGGGTTGGTGATGATGTGAATGCCCTTGGCCTCAATGCTGACGTCGATGTCGGTGCCTGTCATGATGGGGTCGCCGTCGTAGTGAATGGCACCTGGTTCAGTGCGGTGGATGTGGATGCGCTTGGTGCGGAAGGTTTTAATCTTGGAATTGTTGCCTAATGTCTTCATAAACAGATCGGCAGCAATCTGTGGGGCTTCCAAGGCGTCGAAGGGCTCCATGACGATGACATCCATCATACCGTCTTTCATCGTAGCTCCTGGAGCAATGTACGCGTTGTTGCCATATTGGGAGGCATTGGCGCAGGCTATGAGGAAGGCACGATATCGGGTAGTGCCTGATTCGTCGATAATCTCATAGGTCTCAGGGCGATATCTCAGTCCTTCTTTCAGCACATTCTCAATATAGGTGATGGGACCGCGTTTGCCTGCCTCTGCAAACTTGAGAGAGATGAAGGCGTCAAACCCCATGCCACAGGTACAGAAGAAGGGTAGGCCGTTGATAAGTCCGTAGTCGAAGGTGTCGATGACACAGTTGTTGATGATCTCTAAGGCTCCACGAATATCTATGGGAATGCAGAGGTGACGAGCCAGTCCGTTGCCTGAACCACAGGGTATAATGCCCAAAGCGGTGTCGGTGTGTACCAACGAACGGGCGACTTCATTGACGGTGCCGTCACCTCCGACAGCTACTACAATGTCGACACCCTCAGCGGCACTCTGACGAGCTATTTCAGCGGCATGACCCCTGTATTCGGTGAAACGCAACTCTATGTCGAATTGCGAATGATCGAGCATCTGGTCGATAAGCTCAGGAAAATCATCCTTTTTCTGCGTGCCCGATATGGGATTTATGATGAATATGATGTTTTTTTTGTTGCTCATTATGTTGCAAAAGTACAAAAAAAGCATGAAATCTAGGGTGGATTTTAAATAAATTTATGTGAAGAGACGAAATATATGTTTTTTTTTGCACTATTTGATAAAAAATGTGTACCTTTGCACCAAATTTCAAAAATAGCATTGCTATACCTATATAAAAATGGGACAATTACAAGAAAAGTACATGCATTATCGCGAGCCCCAAAAGTTTATGGAGGCTGGCGTATATCCCTATTTCCGGGAGATTACCGGTAAGCAGGGAACAGAAGTAGAGATGGGTGGACATAAAGTGCTGATGTTCGGTTCGAACGCCTACACAGGTTTGACTGGTGATCAGCGTATTATTGATGCCGCCAAGAGAGCATTGGACCAATATGGCTCTGGATGTGCAGGAAGCCGATTCCTGAACGGAACGCTGGACTTGCACGTAAAGCTGGAGAAAGAAATCTCAGAGTTCATCCATAAGGACGACTGCCTCTGCTTCTCAACGGGTTTCTCTGTTAACCAGGGCGTATTGGCCATGGTAGTGGGAAAGGATGACTATATTATTTGCGACGATCGTGACCATGCTTCTATCGTGGACGGACGTCGCCTTTCTTTTGCCCGCCAGTTGCACTACAAGCACAACGACATGGACGATCTGGAGCGTGTGCTGCAGAAATTGCCTAAGGAAGCCATCAAGCTGATTGTGGTGGATGGTGTTTTCTCGATGGAGGGTGATCTTTGTAAACTTCCCGAGATTGTTGAGCTGAAGCATAAGTACAACTGCTCCATCATGGTTGATGAGGCTCATGGTATCGGTGTGTTTGGCGATCATGGACGTGGCGTATGTGACTATTTCGGACTGACAGACGAGGTTGACCTGATTATGGGTACCTTCTCAAAGTCGCTGGCTTCTATTGGTGGTTTCATCGCTTCTGACAAGGATACCATCAATTTCCTGCGTCATACTTGTCGCACCTATATCTTCTCGGCTTCCAACACACCTGCTGCTACTGCTGCAGCCTTGGAGGCACTGCACATTCTGCAGCAAGAGCCTGAGCGCATTGAGAAGTTGTGGAGCGTGACAAAGTATGCCTTGAAGCGATTCAGTGAGGAAGGTTTTGAAATTGGAGACACGGAGAGTCCTATCATCCCGCTGTATGTACGTGATGTTCAGAAGACATTCCTGGTTACTGCACTGGCTTTCAACGCAGGTGTATTCATCAATCCCGTCATTCCACCAGCTTGTGCTCCACAAGATACTTTGGTGCGTTACGCGCTGATGGCTACCCATACTGAAGAACAGGTTGAACGCTCGGTACAGGCCCTGAAGAAAATCTTCGTAGAACAAGGAATCATCAAATAAAAAAATAATTGCGCAAAAATTTGCAAGGGTCGCAGAAAATGCGTACCTTTGCAGCGCTTTTAGAAAAAGTACCGTAAAATCGAGGTGTAGCGCAGTTGGTAGCGTTCCTGGTTTGGGACCAGGCTGTCGCAGGTTCGAGTCCTGTCACCTCGACTCATAATAATAGAAGTTTTTAGTTTTTTGGGGTCTTTCTTCGCTGAGATAGTGAGGAAAGATTTTTTTTATCTGGAAAATTTGGATATTAACGCCTTTTTCGTTACCTTTGCGGAAAATAAATACAGGGGTTGCAGCCAAAACCTATAATGGTTAAAAATATACTACTGAAAATCAGCCTAATTGTCGCTCTGCTGGGCATCACGTCCGGTATCTATGGACAGGAAGACGAACGTGTGTTTTACGTGTTCGACGCTTCTAATGGTATGGCAGCAAACGGTGCACAGACTATTGCCTGCACCAAGACGGGGCGTATGGTGATTACAACGATAGGCTATGTGAACTTCTACGATGGAAGTGACTTCTACCAAATTGTTCATGGGGTGAAAGACATGTATCCATTGAAAAAGTATGGCGGACATTACCGTCTGATGTTTGACAAGCATCATCATCTGTGGTTGAAAGACCAGTATAGTGTGGTTTGTGTAAATTTGACCTTGGAACAAATAATACATGACGTAAAATCTGTGTTCCGAGAGTTGGGAGTGAATAAAACCGTAGATGACTTGTATGTAGATAGTGAGAATCTGCTATGGACGCTGTCGGGAGATAGCCTGTCAAGTCCGGACCGCTCCGTAGCGCTCTCTGTACGTAAGGATGTTGCCTTGCACGATGTGGATGTATTTGAAGACCTGTATGTTCTCCTGTTCTATGCAGATGGGATGGTGTCTGCTTATAACTTGCAGACTGGTGAACATGCCTTTGATGTAGAGGCTTCGGAGGAAGAGGCCGGGAAGTACATGGAATCGTCGGTGATTTGCCCTTATGAAAAGGGTTTTTACCAGATAAGCAATGGATCACAGAAAGGCGAACTGCGTTATCTGGATGTTGAGAAACATGAATGGACAACCGTGATGCAACCGAATTTCCGCTTGAACAACATGGTGGTGCATAATGGTAAACTTTACGTGGCAGCACAATTTGGCTACATGGCGATTAATCTAGCCACAGGCGAGAAAACATATGTAGAAGAACTGACGTTGAGCAAAGGTCGGAAATTGAGGACAGATGTGAATACGATAGCTTTTGACCGACAGGGTGGTATGTGGCTTGGCACAGAGACGAGAGGTCTGTTGTACGCAAAGCCATATCCGTCGCCTTTCAAAAGTTATACATGGAATAATCCGGAATCGTTCCGCCTCTACCAAAGAATGGCAGAGAAACTGGATCTTACCCCGAAGCCTTATCGTCACCATGTGAACTGTGAGTTTACAGACAGTCGCGGATGGAAATGGACGGGTCTTTACACAGGGTTGGAACTGAAGATGAAGAACGGTAAGGAACGTGTATTCAAACGTAAGGACGGACTGCAGAACGAGATGGTTCATGCTGTGGTGGAGGATGCCAGTCATGACATTTGGGTTAGCACCAGTTTCGGCATCTCGCATTTGTTTATAAACGACAGTGCCGTGTATAGGATTGAGACGTATGTTCATCAGGATGATGTGCCCAACGAGGCCTTTGTCAATGGTGCCGCTGCTCTCATGGATGATGGTAGCATTATTATGCAGTCGCTGGACCACATGGTGGTTTTCAATCCGGCCATGTTCCATTCTCTGACTACGGACGAATTTGTGCTGTATCCAAAGTTGGTTCACTTGCAAATGAATGGACAGGACGTAGAGCCAGACGTGGAGTATGACGGAATGAAGATTCTGGAAAAGGCTGTGACGCGTACAAGAGAAATTAATTTGGATTACGACCAGAATACATTGAGACTAACTTTCTCGGGATTGAATTATTTCCGCCCGATGCAGACATATTACCGCGTTAGGGTAAAGGGTACGAGAAGATTCAATGAATGGCAGATGTTCTCACATGGACTGACTCCGGATATTGTTGACCAATACGGCATGATGAGGCTTACCTTGCTTAACTTGGAACCAGGGCGCTATGAGGTGGAAGTGCAGGCTTCGCTGACTCCCGAACTGTGGAAAACGGATCCTTTTGTATGGGTTGTCACGGTGCATCAGCCTTGGTGGCGTTCAACGGGTATCTACTATCTGCTGGTATTCTTCATGTTCGGTTTGCTATTGGTTAACTTCCTGATATACAACAAGAATGTGAAGCTGCGCATGATTCGTCATAACGAGGAAGGAGATGTGGTACGCAGGGTGATACAGTTTGCTAATCGTTGTGAGGCACAGAGAAGAGAAGAACTGTCGCCCAACAAGTTAAAACAGGAGGGGGAAGAGGATAGTCCTGGCCAAGTGATGAGTAAAGAGTTTGTCCATGCAATGCTGAAGTTGGTTCCTTATGTGTCGAGTCGGAAGGATTATCAGAATATTACCATGAAGGAACTGGAAGAGGAGTCGGGAATAGCGAGACCCCAGTTGTATCGGCAGTTATCGCTTAATATTGACAAGAATCCTCACCGACTGATTCTTTTGTTGCGCTTAGAGGAAGCAGCCCGATTGGTAAGGACTACGGATATGAGTTACGAGCAGATAGCCGAAGAATGTCGTTTCGTTTCGCCTAACTACTTCTTTGCAGCCTTCTTCCATCACTTCAGAATGACGCCTGTGGATTATCGGAAATCCAAGGCCCTATAGCCAACGAGTCGCCATGTCCTGGATCCAGTCTCCTTGTAATATACCAATATTTGATAGCGATTCTCCGTCTGGAAAAAACTGCCCTCAGAGGGTGGGATTGTTCCTGCTGGTGTAAGGTATTGGTAGGAATAATAACCTTGTTTCTGTAATATGGAAGCGTAATATGTCTGTGTATTTTCGTCGTAGGTCATCTTATATGTTTCTCGATTGTGATCGATAGTCCAGTGTCCCGACAAGTAAATATCGCCTTGGTAAGGTGCTTGCAAAGTGTAGTTTACCCAAACATAGTCGCAGGTGTAGTCGGATTCAATGCGATCGCTGTTGCGAATAAGGAAAGCACCATCGGCATCAACATCGGTAAGATAGTTGCGACATACGGTAGAGGTGAAAGGATAAGCCTGATAGTAGTGGCCGTCCCACTCAATGCGATCAAGCCCCATGGTGGTATGCTTTACGTCGAGTACTTCAAACTTGTGAAACTCGTTGCCCGCATCGAAAATCAATTGGCGGTTGTGTTGCCATGTAGCACCCATATTGTTAATAAAGGTAGGGCGTAGATTAATGCGGGAGCCCTGTTCGCGCCAGTTCTGCATGACCACGGTTTGTATCTCTTCGTCGAACTGGTTGATACGAATTTTATTGTAGTTGAGCAAGAAACTGACTTGCTGGTGACTTACGTTATGGTCGATGTCGGTATTGGTGGTAACTTCCATGCCTACGGCCATTAGGGGTTCGACCACGTAAAATTCGACTTCGAGCAGTCTCTCATTATCAGCGTCCTCATCATAAACGGTAAGTCGGTAGTTGCCGCTCATCTTTAATTGGCACCGCTCGTTGGGAATACTGAACTGATAGTGGGTATAGAGCACGGTGGTATTGATGGAGTTGCGATAATTTTCGATGGGATTATTGTTGAATCCATTGAGCCAGTCGCTTTCAAAAATATCCTCGGAAGTGCTCCAGTCAGCTTCACAGTGTTCTAAGTGGTAAATGAGCCGGTGGGAATCGTGAGAAAGTTCGTCGAAACCAACAACGAGTTGATCCCGGCTGTTGAGTGTCATGACAGGACGATTGAGCCAGTCGCCGTTGACGATACTGGTCAGTGACTTAATCCTTGGCGAGAAGATGCGGTTGGATGCCCATCCGCAAGAAGCCATTAGGAGTAGGAAGAACAAAATTCGTAACTTCATGGTGCAAAGATAGTGAAAATTTTCGTATCTTTGCAAACAGTTATGAGAAAGATTGCAGTTCTGTCGATAAGTCTCGCAGTGATGATGGTGGCATCATGCGGCTCCAAAAAGAAAGATGCTGCCTACTATGAACGTATGGTAGACAGCATCAGAAAGGTGGAGCAGGTGAAGGAGATGCAACGCCAGGCTGGTATTACGGATGGTGACCCTCTGGAAGAATTCTTCCTAAATCTGAGTCTGCGTACACTGCCCTTGCAGTCGGAGGGTAGAAGATGGGAGAGGCTTGGGGAGTTTACCAAGGTGCCACGTGTGCTGAATGAGCATTTTGGTTATCTGTCGAATGCGGAACTGCAAGTGCTGTCAATGCCTCGCGCGGGAAGGCATCACGTAATCATGCTGTTGGAAATGCAGGATTCTATAACGCCTGCACTTTTTCTTTACACAATGGGTGGGAATCATCATATGATAGATCAGTTGTGTATCTATGAAGAAAAGGCTGAGGATAGACCTACCGATTTCGGGAAGACGTTCATGGATTATTATATTACCAGCAACTGGGAAATTACGCTGATGAAGTACTATCTGTCACATGAAGCGACGAGTCCCGAACTGGAGGAAACTCGCCGCTATGTAATCAATAAGGAAGGACGGTTCGAAGAGGTTGTTATTGAACTTTAAACTTTTGCCATCTGCTTTATCGGATAGTAACCTTTACAGGTTGTTCTATCTCTTTCTTCCATGTTCTCAGGTAGTTGAACCAATCCTTTGCAGAGTGATATCCAAAGCTCTCGTTATCAGAAGTGTATAATACTTTATAACTCATTCTTTTCCCATCGACTTTGAGGACATAGGCATAGTTGTCTTTGTTGGCGGGCTCTTCGCTGACAATGTACTTTTGGGGAACAAGAATTGCTAATCCAACAGTTTCGCGCTTCCACTTGGTGGTATCGGCAGCAGGGTAGTCTGTACCCCAGCAAGCACGTAATCCTTTTTTGTCGGAAAACTCCTCTGAGCCTTTCACGTTGATGATGCCGGTAGAGAAACGATAGTTACTAACATCTTTGTTGAAAAACACATCTACATCAGTGTCGCGATGTCCTGCATATTGGGTGTAGCGAAGGGTCATAGTGATAGGCGACTTGTTGGCATCAGCCTTCCACCCCCGATCAATAATTTCAACAATCGCACGCAGGGGCCCATAGCTGATAACCCGTTGAGTTCGTGTCTTGACAGGCTCTACAAGTGTGGGTTTCTGACCATCCCATCCTCGGAAAGCTCCTAGTCCGAAGGTCTGGCCAACCCACAGGACATCGTCGCCATACCCTTTTGCTTTTAGGTCGTCAGGAGTATAGAACTGTGTTTCTTTTAATTCAAGTTGCTTCTTGTACTTGCCATAAAGATCAAGCGTCTGCCGGGCATCGAAATAAATGCGAATGCCATTTAGTTCACTCTCAAAGTCTACACCGTGATGATGCTGTACATTATAGGTATATGCAGCATCACCACGAGCAGTCAGTGATTCGATATAGTTATTCTGCTGGTGTTTCTTGAGTGTCTTGTCCTTTGTATTGGTCAACACCATCTCAGCATAAGTACGAGCAGGATAGGTTCGTGGCTCACCTTCATCCATTAACGTAATGGTGTATTCTTTTTGCTCCTTCTTATCAAGATCGGCCAGGAAACAGAGCTCGTCGAAGGTGTCGTCTTGATTCAGGTCATCCAATTGACAAGGAATCTCCTTGCCGGAAAGGGTGACGAGGGCAGAGCGCACATCGCCATAGGAGGCTAATGAGAGTACGATAGGGACATCGGTACGGGCAACTTTACTGGGATTGACAACACTAACGGTGAGTGTTCTGCTGGCTAAAACCAAACTGCTGATAGTGGTCAGCATGAGGAGTGAAATGATTCTTTTCATTGTGCAAAAAAGTAGTTTTGTTACGTGCAAATTTCACACAAATAAACGAATTTGTGCTAAAAATGCTCGTTATTTTTGTTTTTTTTAGTTTAAAATTTGGTTTTTAAAACAATTTTTAGTATTTTTGCAGAGAAATTTAAAATTATTTAAAGACTCATCCACGTCAAAATGGGTAAAATATACGGATTATTAGTGGCTTTAATGCTGTTGTGTATCAGTTGTCAGTGGCAATTGAAGCCCAATGATGCTGACGCAGAGGAACAACATGTCAGCATTCAACGTTATGACCGTATTGAAAGTCTTTATCTGACTACAGGCGACTATTCTGCCCTTCAGCAGATGAATACTGTTTATCCTACACAGACTCGTATGCTACTGGAAGATGTTTTGCTGTTGGGAAAGGTGAATGATCGGGATATTAATAGCAAGTTTTTGTTTTTTTTCCAGGATTCCACGCTACAGATGATGTTGTCTGACGTACAGCATGAGTTTGCTGATATGGACGATGTTAATCAAGAACTAACTGCAGCATTTGAACGCCTGAAAAGTGAATTGCCTGGCATGGAAGTTCCTGTGATTTATGCGCAGATTGGTTCATTCGACCAGAGCATTGTAGTGGGAAATAACTCTTTGGGTATCAGTCTGGACAAATATTTGGGATCTGATTATCCTTTTTATGTAACGCACTATTCTGAAGAACAGCGAAAGTTGATGGTTCGCTCGATGATAGTGCCTGACTGCCTGGCCTTCTATATTCTCAGCCTTTATCCATTGCCTTATAAATATCAACAATTGCAGCGTGAGCGTGATCACCACATGGGAAAAATTCAGTGGGTAGTGAACCAGATGACAGAGCGAACGGTGTTCAGCAATGAATATGTGATAGAGGTTGCCAACTATATGAAGAACAACTCGAAGGTGTCTATTGCCCAGTTGTTATGTAATGACATTTAGGGCAATTTCCAAAAAATCATAAAATGACGAAAAGTTTGGGAGTATGAATGATATTGCTCTCATTTTTTTTTTGTACTTTTGTCACCCGAAAACAATTTTAAGTTATGCCCGAACAAACAAATAATAATGGTGGACAACGTCGACGCAGACAACAACCGATAGATAATACCTATGCACATGTACAGCCGCAAGCCACGGAGGTAGAGCGTGCGGTACTGGGTGCCTTGATGATTGACAAGGATGCCTATGCTGTGGTGTGTGAGATGTTGGTTCCAGAAAGTTTCTATGAGCCTCGTAACCAGAAAGTGTATCGCGCCATCATGGAGCTTTCCATGCATGAGTTGCCAGTGGACGTATGGACGGTAACAGAGCAACTTGCCAAACAAGGTGATTTGGAGGATGTTGGTGGTCCTGGTTATGTGACGGAACTGTCGTCAAGAGTAGCTTCGTCAGCGAATATCGAATACCATGCGCGTATTATTGCTCAAAAGTCGTTGGCGCGCCAGTTGATTTCCTTTTCTAGTAACATCCAAACGAAAGCCTTTGACGAGACTATTGATGTGGACGATCTGATGCAGGAGGCCGAGGGCTCGCTCTTTGAATTGGGGCAGCGGAACATGAAGAAGGACTATACGCAGATTGATCCTGTGATTAAAAATGCAGTAGACGTAATACAAAAGGCTGCTGCTAACAAAGACGGTTTAACGGGTGTGCCTACAGGTTATCATAAGTTGGATGATATCACATCAGGCTGGCAACCTTCTGACTTAGTGATTATAGCTGGTCGTCCAGCTATGGGCAAGACCTCGTTTGCACTATCGATGGCTAAGAATATTGCTGCTGACTATCAAGTGCCGATGGCTTTCTTCTCACTGGAAATGTCGAATGTCCAGTTGGTGAACCGACTTATCTCAAACTGCTGTGAGATTCAAGGTTCGAAAATATTGAACGGACAATTACAGCCTGATGAATGGGACAGGCTGGACAAACGGCTGAATGGCTTGCTAGGAGCTCCGCTGTATGTGGACGATACTCCTGGCCTCTCCGTTTTCGAACTGCGCACGAAGGCTCGTCGACTGGTTCGCGAGCATGGCGTGAAGATTATTATGATTGACTATTTACAGTTGATGAATGCTAATGGTATGCGATTTTCTTCTCGCCAGGAGGAGGTGTCAACAATATCCCGATCGTTGAAGGGACTGGCCAAGGAGTTGGATGTACCTATTCTGGCACTCTCACAGTTGAATCGTGGTGTTGAAAGCCGTGAAGGTTTGGAAGGAAAGCGTCCGCAGTTGTCTGACTTGCGTGAGTCGGGAGCCATTGAGCAGGATGCTGATATGGTACTATTTGTGCATCGTCCAGAGTATTACCATATCTATCAGGATGATAATGGTCGAGACCTGCACGGAATGGCACAGATTATCATTGCCAAGCATCGTAAGGGAGCTACAGGCGATGTGCTGTTGACATTCCGAGGTGAGTTTACCCGTTTCGAGAATCCTGAGGATCGTCGTCTGAATTCCAAACGCTCCGATAATGGTGGTGAGATACTGGGTAGTAAAATGAATGGCGACTCACAGCCGTCAGCTGGTGAATCACCATTCGGAGGGTTTGAAGAACCTGCAGGCCCGCTGCCGTTCTAATTCCTATATGGTTTGTCTCTAATTAGACTATTTAGAATACTTATCTATCAACGATTGAGCTTGGCTGTTGCCGAGCTCTTTCGCTTTAGTGAGGTTCGCCAGACCTTCTGTCTTCTGGCCTTTCACACATTGAGCCAGTCCGAGCAGAAGATAACCGTCGCTTTCCTGGGGGGCTATACTGATGCATTCCTTTGCAGACTCGATAGCGTCGTCTGTCATTCCTACACGTAGTTCGACATTGGCTTTCTCTGCACGATATACTAATTCGTTGGGCTCCATCTCAACAGCCCGACGGATATCGTTTAGGGCCTGCTGGTATAGATGACCGGCAAACTCAGCCTGCTCGCGAAGGAAATAGAATCTGGCATTCAGTTGTGCAGTCATCAGCGTCTCATAGTCATTATAGTCATTGACGGCAGGACGATATTTCTTGGCCTCAAAAAGTGCCTGGGCACGAGCTAACAGATAAGGTGCTGCCGTCTTGATATAAGGTTTGGTAAACGTGTTGACAGCGCTGTCAAGTAAAGTAAGTCCCGCCTCCTTGTCACCTTTCTGTATCTTGCATTGGGCTGCTGCATAGTAGGATTCTGCCTTCATCATGTCTGTCTTAGCCAGTTCCATATACAGGTCGTAAGCTGTGTCGTACTGCTGTTGGGCATACAGGATCTGAGCTTGTTGCTGTCGATAGAGGGGTTGTGGATTCAGCTCAAAAGCTGTCTGCGATTCTTTCAAGGCTAAGTCGAGCGTCCAAGGGTCGTATGGCTTATCGTTCTGATATACGATTTTCTGGAAAATGAGCTGTGCATATTGATAGTGTGCATCATCCTTGGTATCAGCTACTTTCAAGGCTTGCTTCATGTCGTCGTCAGCTCCCTGAAAATCTTCTTTTCCCATCTTTTGGCGAGCTCTGTACACATATCCGTCAGTAGCTTGTGGGAACTTCTCTATGAATCGGTCAATGAGCCGGTCATACTCTTCAGTATCCATCGTAGAAGCAGATATATAGAGAGAAAGCGTAGCTTCGCTCAAGTCATCGGGCAGTGCCTTGGCAATCTTTATATTACGTAGCACGGGGTCATTTTGACTTAGTCCGGCCATATGCAGACTATTGGCAAAACGGGAACTAACAGCATAAGCGGTAGTTGAATTTTCACTGGCTGAAGGTTGAAGGATTCCTACCACTTCACCTTGTTCGTTCAGGATGGGACAGCCCACTTGTTGGTCGGTTGTCGCCATGTCTAGGGTATAGTAAGTATAGCCTTCGCCGAATTGTTCCGCACTATTCACCGTGCCTTGGGTGCATACGGGCACCTTCTTAACAGCATATGGCATAAGCCATAGTTTGGCACCTTTGTCGGCAGGATTTTGGGCGATATTCAGGGCTTGTGTTTTCTTAGCAAGAACCTGAAACTTAGCGACATCATACATATCGTTATATCCTGTCAGACAGTCTACTTCCATCTCCTTGCCCTGAGCATCGATAATCACAGCATGCTGTGCATTCTTAAAAGGTGCAAAACTGCTGACTGCCATACCTTGTTCATTAATGAAGAAACCATTGACGCTCGCCAACAGTGAGCCATCGTTATTGAATGTCTTGAGGGTAAACACGGCGTTGGCTGCTCTCTTAGCCCATGAAGGGTTCTGGGCAGCTATGGGAAATGTGGTAAAAAAAAGTAAAGGCAGTATTCCTAATACTCTTTTGAGAATCTTTGTTATGATTGTCTTTTCCATCTTGTTATCTTTTCCTATTTTTCATAATTATATTTTCAACAGTTGTTTCGCATTATCGATAGCTGCCTGGGTAATGTCGCTACCACTCAGCATCTGGGCTATTTCCGTGATGCGCTCTTCGCTGGTCAGTTCTGTCATATGACTGATAGTACCATTCTTGGTTTCTTCTTTCGATACCCGATAGTGGTGACTACCTAAGGCAGCTATCTGAGGCAAGTGGGTGATGGAGATAACCTGGCGCTCTGTGCGTCCCATCTCCTGCATAATCTGTGCCATCTTTTCTGCTATTTTGCCACTCACGCCAGTATCTATTTCATCGAAAATAATAGTTGGTAGTTTTACAGCTCCGCTAATCATGGCTTTGAGTGATAGCATCACACGGGCAATCTCACCACCTGATGCAACTTGCGAAACAGGTTGGAGTGGGGTGGACGTGTTGGCAGAGAAGAGGAACGATACGTTGTCTTGTCCGTTCTTACCTAGCTCTGCCTGAGTGATACTGATGTCAAAGCGTGCGTGGGGCATACCGAGTGCTTCGAGTCGTTGTGCTAACTGGCTCCTCATCTGCTGTGCTGTAGCTTGACGCATCTTGCTGATAGTCTCGGCATGTTGTGCACATTGGTTCCTAAGTTGTTCCACCTCCTTTTCCTTTTCATTCAAAGCTTCGTCGCTGTTCTCGATGTGTGATAATTGTTGTTTCAAGCTTTCGCGTTGCTTAATCAACTCCTCCACACTCTCAGCGTGATATTTCTTCTCCAACTCATACAGACGGTCCAATCGATTGTTGATATTCTCCAGTTCTGCTGGGTCGAAATCAGTTCGCTCTAACAACTGGCTAACCTCTTCAGCGATATCCTTTAATTCTATGCGACAGGAATCCAGGCGTTCTGTCAGGTCTGCAGTCTTTGGCATCACCTTACTGATATCATTCAGCGCGTTATAGGCAGATTTTACTAGTGAAATAACACTATATTCATCGCCATTCAACGCATTGTCTGCTTCGTAGAGAGCTGTCTTGATATCCTCAGCATGTGACATAGTATCACTTCGCTGTTCCAGTTCTTCTTGTTCGCCTTCAACTAAGTGTGCAGCTTCCAGTTCCTCGAATTGAAATTGCAGGAAATCGGCATTCTGCTTGTTGTGCTCAATTTCTTCGCGTAATTGGTTTAACTCTTTGGTCTTCTGCTGATAGTTGACAAAGCTCTGTCGATAAATATCCAGTTCCTTGCTGTCATTGGCCAGAATATCGACCACATTCAACTGGAAGTCTTGTTTATTTAATAACAAGTTCTGGTGTTGCGAGTGGACATCCATCAGCTGGTCTCCCAATTCCTTCAACATGGTGAGTGCCACAGGAGTGTCGTTGATGAAAGCACGGCTTTTGCCTGCTGCTGTCAGTTCGCGACGGATGATGGTGTCGTGGCCGTCATATTCAATGTCGTTTTCGTCGAAGAACGGTTTCAGGTCATAGCGCGACAAGTCGAAGTGTGCTTCTATCACACAACGGTCGGCTCCCTGTTTGATGCTCTTCGAGTCTGCTCGCTGCCCCAATAAGAGTCCAATGGCTCCCAGGATAATAGATTTTCCTGCACCAGTCTCACCCGTAATCACGGAAAAGCCTGGATGTAACTCGATATTGAGTTCATCAATCAGCGTAAAGTTCTTAATATATAAATGTTGTAGCATTTCTCCTTATTTTCTTATTTTCTCCCAGGCGTTATTTTGTGCTGCGTTTATGTTCGACAGTATATCGTAAACAGTCTGTTTCTCTTTTTGTGTACCCATTCCTTCGTAGATGTTGGCTATCTCGTCACGTTTATAGTCTGTCCAGATTTGTGGCAACAGGCTTAGTGGCTTTTGTTCATGAGCCACTTTCAGCCCTTTTTCTATGGCATCTGAAATATTGGTGCGTCCACGCTCCACATTGTTGGACATCTCATCCAATCCAGTACGATAGTAGTCGTATTGAAATTGTCTGAACGGTTTCATCTGTTCGTCCAGATAGTCGTTGATGATGGCAAAGCGGTTACGCCTGTCTTCGAACGATTTCCATCCGGAGAAGCCTAAGTCCTGCGCATTGTTTACCAATTGCATACAACGTTGAAGGATGTCCGTTCCACCAAAGGGCGAAAAACTGTCAAGGTCGAGTCCGATAATGAGGTAGGCATAATACGCCATCAAGGCTGTCAATTGGTTGTCTACAGTCTCGTCATTGTAGTTCAACTGTTCGAACTGTGCATACTGGAAGTTGAAATCTCCATCCTTATTATTATATAAGGTGGTGGTATAGGACGAGTTGAAGACTGGGCGGTTGGCCTGAATCATGGCCGAACACTCAAAAAGGTTTGAAGAGGCATCATATTTCGTTACGGTCAGGTTGAAACTGCAGACGATTCGTTCGTGCTTTTGGAACTGTAACTCCGTCCATTGGCGTTCGTTCATCCATTGTTCCAATGTCTGTTTCAGGTTTTCAAATATCGCCTTGTCTGTGCGTTCCACCTGTTGCGTATTGATGTTGATTTTCACCTGTAACTCCTGTGCCGAGGCCATCACACCCCAAAGCACCATAATAATGGTGGTCATCAACCTATATGTCAGCACCCTTTTTTTCATCCTTGGCTTATAGTCGTTTGCTCAATTCATCTACTATATCCTTAGCCACTTCTGTCTTGGGCTTCTTGTCGAAGGCTGTTTGTCCATTGGCCGAAAGGATAGTGATTTGATTGTCGTCAGATTGGAAACAAGTGCCCTTGCGTTGTAGTGAATTCAAAACGATGAAGTCGAGATTCTTCTTCTGCAATTTCTTCTGTGCATTCGCCTCTTCGTCGTTTGTCTCCAAGGCGAACCCCACCAGCAACTGTCCTGGCTGCTTCATCTTTCCCAATTGGGCTGCAATGTCGTGCGTAGGCTTCAGTCGGATAACTAGATCATCCTTCTCACGCTTGATTTTCTCAGTGGCAATGTTTTCAGGACGGAAGTCGGCTACTGCAGCACAAAGGATAGCAGCATCCATGTTCGGGTAGTGTGTGGTTGCAACTTGATACATCTCCTCACAGCTCTCGACATCTATGCGCCTGATATTGGGAGAGCACATCATACTGACAGGACCTGCAATCAGCGTTACCTCAGCACCACGACGGGCACACTCCTCAGCCAGTGCGAAGCCCATCTTGCCGCTGCTATAATTGCCGATAAATCTTACGGGGTCTATCTTCTCGTACGTAGGACCTGCTGTTATCATGATGCGCTTGCCCTGCAAGACTTTCTCCTCGAAATAATTGTCCAGATAAGCCACGATGTTTTCTGGCTCCTCCATGCGTCCTTTGCCTTCCAATCCAGATGCAAGGAAACCGCTTTGAGGCTCAATGATCAGGTTGCCATATGAGCGCAGACGGTCCATGTTAGCCTGGGTGGTGGGATGCTGATACATGTCGAGGTCCATAGCAGGTGCAATGAACACGGGAGCTTTCATTGACAGATAGGTGGTCACCAGCATATTGTCAGCCACTCCATTTGCCATCTTGCCCAGCGTTGAGGCTGTGCAGGGAGCTATTAGCATGGCGTCTGCCCACAAGCCCAGTTTGACATGTGAGTTCCAAGTACCGTCACGTTGTGAGAAGAACTCGCTCACCACAGGTTTCTGGGTGAGCGTTGATAGGGTAATGGGGGTAATGAACTCCTTGCCTTACCAGTCCTCTGATAATATAACAAGCCTTGTAGGCAGCTATGGAGCCCGTAATACCTAATACGATTTTCTTTCCTTTCAGCATTGTTTACTTATTGGCTTCACGCAGTCTGATGCGTGTCAGCACTTGCTTGGTGTTATAGGTGAAGTCACCGGCCAGTATCCAACTGTAATATCCCGGGTCGAAGCGCAGTACTTCGGCAACGGGTAATCCCTTGTGTTTTCCAAAGTTGAACACCTCAGTGCGTTGTCCCTTGACATCTGCCCATACGATGCGACCTGCAAAGTCAACATTATCGCTTGTCTTGGAGAATTCTGCCAAACTGTCCATATCGTTCTCCAACACCTTCTCTGGGTCTTCGTTGGCACCAGGGGCATACTTGTCCAGTTCGCCCATCAATACACGATAGGTAGCCTCCGTATCCTGGTCGGCACGATGTGCCTCGAAATCTTCCTCCATCTTTCGTCCACAGTAGAACTTATAGGCAGCAGCCAGATTTCTGCGCTCCATTTTTCTGAAGATGGCGCAGGCGTCGATGAGGCGACACTTTGAGAAGTCGAAGTCAATGCCGGCACGCAGGAACTCCTCAGCCAACAGGGGCACATCAAAGTTGTTGGAGTTATATCCTGCTATGTCAGAGCCCATGAAGACATCATTCAGCTTCGAAGCCAGCTGCTTGAAGGTAGGTTTGTCTTTTACGTCTTCATTGGTGATGCCTGTTAACTGTACGACTAATTCTGGAATCGTCTTCTCTGGGTTGATGAGTTCATCGCCGCGCACTTCCTTTCCGTCAGGAAATACCTTAATATATGACAATTGGATAACACGGTCCTTGACTAGGTCCAGGCCCGTAGTCTCCAAGTCAAAAATCACGAGTGGTTTCTTAAGATTCAGTTTCACAACAAATTATCAATTATAAATTAGCGAATGTGTTTAGTCATTAATTAACATGGGCATCATCAGCATCACCACATCCTGATTCTCAGGCTGCTCAGAAGGCAGAACCAATCCGGCACGACTGGCATCAGCCAACTTGATGATAACCTCAGGGCAATCGAAGTTGTTCAGAATCTCAATGAACGAAGCACCCTTGAATCCGATGCTTATGGGCTGGCCGTTGTACTCGCAAGCGATGCGCTCCGTTGCTGTCTTTGAGAAGTCGTAGTCCTCTGCATCCAACTGCAAGGTGCCACCTTCCACGTGGAAACGGATAAGGTTGCTCGAGTCGTTGGCAAAGGGTTGAACACGGCGCAGGGCAGCCAGCAGGCCAAGGCGGTCAACTGTCAGGAGGTTAGGATTGTTCTGCGGAATAACAGAGTTGTAGTTGGGATAACGTCCCTCAATCAGACGACAGATTATCTCTCCCTCGCCATAGTTGATTTGTGCATTGCGCTCGTCGAAACGAATCACTACGTCACCACCATCCTTGCCCAACAGATTCTTCAGCAACGAGGCTGGTTTCTTAGGCAGAATGAAGGATGCAGGCTGCTCACTACGAATGGTCATCAGCCTGTTGCGTACAAGCTTATGTCCGTCAGAGGCCACAATAGCCAGACTTTCTGGAGTCAGGTCGAAATAAATACCATTCATGACAGGGCGAAGTTCGTCCTGGGCTGTAGCAAACAAAGTGCGGTTGATGTTCTCTGCCAGCAATATGTTGGGAATAACAATCTCGTGGGCTGCAAACTCCATCCCCTGAGGCTGTGGATATTCATCGGCATTCTCGATAGGCAGGGAGAACAGACCGTTTTGATATGAAATCTTAGCCAGGTTGGTAGTCATGTCCACATCGAAGGTGATGGGCTGCTCTGAGAAGCCCTTTACGGCTTCCAGCAAATCGTGGTTACCAATGGCGAAGCGTCCGTTGCCGTCACTTTCTGTCAGGTCAAGTTGTGTCTTCATGACGTTTTCGCTGTCAGAAGCAGTCAGGTAGAGTACGTTGTCGTGAATGTCAAACAGGAAATCAGCCAAGATAGGCAATGAATTCTTGCTGTTGATAACTCTCGAAAGAGCGTTGAGTCTGCTGCTAAGCGCAGTGCTTGATAAGGTAAATCTCATGAGTATTTTTATTGTTAGTTTCGTTCATTATTCTTAATTGAGCACAAAAATACAAAAAGTCTGGCTCAATAACAAAAATATTCGCCGAAAAATTCTCATTTTAGAATTATTTTCCGTAATTTCGCAATCTGAAACAATAAATCAATTCAAAAAGAACGTATAAAGTATTATGGATTTAACAGGAAAAATTATTGCAGTCCTCGAACCAAGAGGAGGTGTTTCAAACAGAACTGGTAACAACTGGAAATCTCAGGATTTCGTCATTGAGGTACCTGGTCAATATCCCAAGAAGTGTGTGTTTACAGTTTTTGGCGAAGATCGAATCAACCAGTTTAATATTCAGATGGGTGAAGAACTGACAGTCAGCTTCGATATTGACGCTCATGAATATAATGGACGTTGGTTTAACGATATACGTGCCTATAATGTCAGTCGTGGCCAGGCTCCCGTAACAGCAGCTCCTGCCGAGGGCACTCCTTTCCCGCCACAGGATGCCAATTCTCCTTTCCCTCCTGCCCAGGAGCCAGCAGGTGAGGGTAGCACAGACGATCTGCCTTTCTGATGGAGAATTAATAAAATAGGATATCGCGCGTACATTATTATTATTATAATTAAATATAAGAACCAATATGCTAACACAACAAGACCTAAAACAGCTTGCTCAAAAGGGAATCTCTGAGCAGCAAATCGAGACCCAACTTGGACAGTTTAAAACTGGTTTCCCATTCCTGAAACTGGAAGCTGCTGCTGCTATTGGACATGGCATCGTGGCACCTAACTCAGATGAAGGAAGGAAGTATGTAGATGCTTGGCAGAAATATAAGGCTGCAGGCAAACGTGTGGTAAAGTTTGTACCCGCATCAGGTGCAGCCAGCCGCATGTTTAAGGACATGTTCGCTTTTGTGGATGCCGATTACGACAAGCCCACAACGGACTTTGAGAAGAAATATTTTGATAATATCGAAAAGTTCGCCTTCTATGGTGAGCTCGATGCAGCTTGTCAGAAAAACAATGGCAAGGGTATCAAGGCTTTGATTCAAGAGGGTAATTTCAAGGCTGTTGCTGCTAACATGCTGAAGGCAGAAGGACTGAACTACGGACAGTTGCCCAAGGGCTTGCTCTTGTTCCACAACTATCCGGAAGGTCCTCGTACTCCTATGGAGGAACACTTGGTAGAAGGTGCGCTCTATGCAGCTTCCAATGGTGAGGCGCATGTACACTTCACCGTTTCTCATGAGCACATGGAGCTCTTCAAGCAGAAGGTAGCTCAGAAAGCAGACATGTATGCCAAGAAATATGGTATTGCTTACGATATCACTTTCTCTGAGCAGAAGCCTTCTACGGATACTGTAGCAGCTAATCCTGACGGTACTCCATTCCGCAATGCTGATGGTTCCTTGTTGTTCCGTCCAGGTGGACACGGTGCGCTGATTGAGAACTTGAACGAAATAGATGCTGACGTTATCTTTGTGAAGAACATTGACAACGTGGTGCCTGATCGTCTGAAGGGCGACACCGTATTGTGGAAACAAATCATTGCTGGTGTGCTGGTTACCTTGCAGAAGAAAGCGTTCGAGTATCTTGAACTGCTGGATACCGGCAAATACACCCACGAGCAGATTGAAGAGATGATTCGCTTCGTGCAGCAAGACCTTTGCTGTCGCAAGGCTGATATCAAACAGTTGGAAGATGCCGACTTGGTTATCTATCTTCGCAAGAAGCTCAACCGTCCTATGCGTGTTTGTGGTGTCGTTAAGAATGTCGGCGAGCCTGGTGGTGGTCCGTTCCTGACCTATAATCAGGATGGTACTGTCAGCCTGCAGATTTTGGAGTCCAGCCAGATAGACAAGTCTAACAAGGAGTATATGGAGATGTTCACCAAGGGCACTCACTTCAATCCTGTTGACCTTGTTTGTGCGGTGAAGGATTATAAGGGTAATGCTTTTGACCTGCCAAAGTTCGTTGACCCGACAACAGGCTTCATTTCTCAGAAGTCGAAGAGTGGCAAGGAGCTTCAGGCTCTTGAATTGCCAGGACTTTGGAATGGTGCCATGAGCGACTGGTCAACCATCTTCGTCGAGGTTCCTCTCTCTACTTTCAATCCAGTAAAGACCGTTAACGACCTGTTGCGTGAACAGCACCAGTAGGCGCTTCGCTAGTTGAAAATTGATAGTTGATAGTTGATAATTAATGAACACAAGAACTTTATTAGCTATCGGAATGACTTCCATAACGATGCTAACATTAAACTCCTGCCAGCAGAATTCTCGCGAGAACCCTCTGTTGGCAGAGAGTTCTTTGCCCTTTGGTGCTCCCGATTTCAGTAAGATTCAGACTTCTGACTATCTTCCTGCCTTCGAGGCTGCTATCAAGGACAAACGTGAGAATATCCAGAAAATTGTAGATTGCCCTGATTCGGCTACTTTCGAGAATACCATCCTGCCTTTCGAGGACAGTGGTAAGTTGCTCGACCGTGTCTGTCGCACGTTCTTCCCTTTGGTAGATGCCGACAAGACTCCTGAGATTGGAGAAATTGAGAAAAAGGTACAGCCCATGCTGACCGACTTGGAGAATGAGATTTCATTTAACAAGGCACTCTTCGAGCGTATCCGTCAGGTCTATGACAAGCAGCACGACTCGCTGAAGGGTGAAGACCAGAAGCTGTTGGAGGAAATCTACAAGAGTTTCGTTCGCAAGGGTGCTCTGTTGCCAGAGGATAAGATGGAGCGCATGAAGGAGATTAACCTGCGCATCAGCGACCTCCAGCAGCAATGGGGCGACCAGCTGCAGGACGCCACCAACAATGCAGTGGTTTGGGTCGATAAGAAGGAAGACCTGGCAGGCTTGAGCGATGCCGACATTGCCCAATGCCAGAAGGATGCAGAGAGTCGTGGCGGCAAGGCCCCTTATGCCATTGTCATCGTCAACACCACTCAGCAACCCTTGCTAGCCAGTCTTGACAATCGCGACCTGCGCAAGAAAGTCTTCGAGGCCAGCATTCACCGTGCTGACGGCACCAATCCTAAGTATAACACTTTCCCGATTGTCAGTGAGATTGCCAAGCTTCGTGCTGAGCAGGCGGAGATTATGGGTTATCCCAACTATGCCGCTTACTCGCTGGAGAAGACGATGGCCAAGACGCCTGAGAATGTCTATGCTTTCCTGAAGAGTCTTATCAAGGAATATTCGCCAAAGGCGGATGCCGAGACAAAGGCCATTGAGGACTTTGCCCGCCAGAGTGAGGGTGTCGATTTCCAACTGCAGCCCTATGACCGCTTCTATTATTCTGCCAAGATGAAGAAGGCCATGCTGAATATCTCTGACGACGAGGTGAAGCCTTATTTTAATGTAGATAGCGTGTTGGTCAATGGCGTGTTCTATGCCGCCAATCTGGTCTATGGACTCACCTTCAAGGAGCGTACTGACATTCCGACTTATCATCCTGACATGCGCGTGTTTGAGGTGATTGACAAGGACGGCAAGCCTATGGCTCTGTTCTATGGCGACTACTATCGTCGTCCCACCAAGCGCGGTGGTGCGTGGATGGATGCCTTCCAGGAGCAGACTCATCGCTGGAACCTCATGCCCATCATCTTCAATGTCTGTAACACGGCTAAGGCCCCAGAGGGTCAGCCTTCCTTGCTGACGTGGGACGAGGTAACCACCATGTTCCATGAGTTTGGTCACGCCCTCCACGGCATGCTTTCTAATTGCGAGTATCAGACACTCGCTGGTACCAGCGTGGCCCGCGACTTCGTCGAGATGCCCTCGCAGTTCAACGAGTCGTTTGCAGCCATCCCTGAGGTGTTCGACCACTTTGCACGCCATTACAAGACGGGCGAGCAGATGCCTGCCGAACTGAAGGAGCGCATGCTGAAGAGCATCACGTTCCAGACGGCTTATGCCCTGGGCGAGAACTTGGCGGCTACCTGCCTCGACCTGGCCTGGCACATGTTGCCTGCCAAGGACGTTCCCACGCCCGACAAGGCTGCCGCTTTCGAGACAGAGGCTTTGCGCCAGATAGGGTTGTTGAACCCGCAGATTCCGCCACGTTACAGCACCAGCTACTTCAACCATGTATGGGGTGGGGGCTATGCTGCAGGCTATTACAGCTATCTGTGGACCGAGGTGCTGGCTGTCAACATCGCCGATGTCTTTGCCCAGCGTGGTGCTTTGAAGCCCGAGACAGGTCAGGATATGCGCGACAAGATACTGAGTCGTGGCAATACCGGCGACCTTATGCAGATGTTCTCCGACTTCACGGGTATGGCTCAGCCTGATGCCTCCAGCCTCCTCAAGGCTCGCGGATTGTAAGCTCTTTAGTCTAGATGGTCTAGACTTTTCTAGATCATCTAGACTATTCTAGACCACTCTAGATTCTTCTAGACTCTTCTAGACAGTCTAGATTATCTAGCTTCTCTAGCCCTTCAGCCTTTTTATCTCTGCCTCCAGCTCCGCAATCCGTTGGTTGGCTTGCTCCAATTGCTGTTTCAGTTGGGCGATTTCCTGTTGCTGGTTAGTCCTGTATCCTAAGCGTGCAGCTGTCATTCTTTCTCGGATGCCGCCTTCGGTGACGAATTCCTTCTCCAGCTTCTTCTGATACGAAGTCATCATCTTGTCCACCATGTGGCATAGGGTGAGGGCGGTGTTCGCCAGCTCCTCCGCATTCATCTTCTCTATCAGCGGCTCGTAGTCCTCCCATCGGTTGTGCGTCTTGCAGTACTGCTGCATCTTCTCCCATCGCGGATGCCGTTCGTTCCAGAGTGCCAGATGGCGCGTCTTCAGATAGTCCTCGTAGTCTTCACGCAATTCGTGCACACTGCCTCGAGCCGCATTCAGCAGCTTGATTTCCATCTCCATCGACGTCTTGCCATCTTCCGCGCCCTCCACGATGTTTTGCTTGCCCGAACGAGCTGCCTGCACCATTTGGTCAACCGTCCGGTCTCCATGCTTCATCAAGTATTCCTTGGTAAATTTGAAGGTCAGTTGATACAGCACATCCGTCTTCTGATAAAAGAACAGCTTATTTAATTGCTGATACAAAATTACAAAATAAATTGGATATCCCCTCACGTCTCCCTCATTTTTTGCTGTCACGCCTGTCACGCTGTCACGCTTTTCTTATCGAAAATTTGGAAAGTTCAGAATTATGTTTTAACTTTGCAGATAAATAACAAAAAAATGATGAAAAACCATTTTCTATTACTTGTGGCGATGATGCTGCCTTTGGTGGCAAGTGCTTATGACATAGAAGTTAAGAATGCTGATGGTGTTACCATTTATTACAATTATACTAATGATGGTGCAGAGCTGGCAGTTACTTTCTGTGGAACTTATTACACAGACTATCCTGATGAATATACGGGTAAAGTGGTTATTCCCGAGGAAGTAACCTATATGGAAAAGACCCGTAAGGTGACGAGTATTGGCGATTATACTTTCGCTAATTGTACTAACCTCACCTCCGTCACCATTCCCAACACCGTGACGAGTATTGGCGAATATGCTTTCTATTGGTGCACTGGCCTTACCTTCATCAGCATCCCCAATAGTGTGACGAGCATTGGTGAATTTGCTTTCGATAACTGTTCAGGCCTTACCTCCATCACCATCCCCAATAGTGTGACGAGCATTAGCAAAGCTGCTTTCGAGAACTGTTGGCGCTTAACCTCTATTGACATCCCTAACAGCGTGACGAGCATTGGCGATGGTGCTTTCCAGAATTGTTCTGGCTTAACCTCCGTGACCATCCCCAACAGCGTGACGAGTATGGGCGATTATGCTTTCTGCGGCTGTTCTGGTCTTCCCACTGTTACCATCCCCAACAGCGTGACGAGTATGGGCGATGGAGCTTTCAGCTATTGTTCAGTTCTTTCCTCCGTTACCATCCCCAACAGCGTAACGAGCATTGGCAATTATGCTTTCTACATGTGTTCTGTTCTTGCCTCCGTCACCATCCCCAACAGCGTGACGAGTATTGGCGAATATGCTTTTCAGTTTTGCCATATGCTTACCTCCATCACTATCCCCAACAGCGTGACGAGTATTGGCAGGAATGCTTTCGATGAAATAGCTGTCTCTACTATTGTTTCACTGATAGAGAATCCATTTGCAATTTATGGTTCAATATCGTCTTATAAAACCTTTACACTTAATACATTCAACAATGCTACGCTGTATGTGCCTACGGGTACTATCAACAAATACAAGGCGACGGAGGGTTGGAAGGACTTCAATAATATTGTAGAGGGTGTTCCTTCTGGAATAAAGGGTGTTCACTTAGATAGTGACAAGGACTATCCTGTATATGACATCAATGGTAGAAGACTGGAAGCTCCCCAAAGGGGTATAAATATCATAAATGGCAAGAAGGTTGTGGTTAAGTGAGAGAAGAACCAAGCCCGCTTGAGTTATCGAAACGATGGCAGGTTCCTGAGTGGGAGCCTGCCATTATATTTTTATTGTGCAAATATCTGTATTGCTGTCATAACTTTGTTTTCTTTTAATTTCGATGCAAAACTACAAAATAAACTCGACAAAAATAAGAATTCCAGTCGGAAAATGTGTGTTCCCTTGCGAGTCGTGGGTGTAAGGGTGATTTTTTGTGTTAAGAAATTTCCATACTTTTAAGAGTGCGGTGAGGAGGGCGATTTTGCTACTATTAATAGAAAAAATATTTTCCTAGGCAGGGCGCAAATTTTTCCTCTGGAGGTAGCAAATTTTTCTTGCTGAGGATACAAATTCTTGCTTGTAGGGCTGTTCTGCCGATGTTAAGAAATTTCATAGTGTCTTCGATGGAAAGCGTTACAGCGTGACAGGCGTGACAGCGAAAATCGCGGGTAGTGGAGTGGACGTTATAGTCTTATTATATATAATATATATATTATATAATAATAAGCAGTAATGCGTGGTGGTTGATGGCGCGAAATGGCTGTCACGGGTGTCACGCCTGTCACGCCCTCGACATTGTCTGCGAAAAATTTTGTGGTTCGTGTGGTTCTTTGTATCTTTGCAGAAAATTACGAAAAGGATGAAGAGAGAGATTACAGCACGAGTACTGTTGACGCTGATCAGGGAGCAGTCGTTTGCCAACGCTACGCCCAGCATGGTACTGACTATGAGCATGGTGGAGCTGGCTGAAATGGCTACTGCCTCCAACATTTACCTCGACGGTCTGGGCTGGCTGATAGGCCAGTTCTGGGAGGACAAGGAACGGCAGTTACCGCGCGATAACCAACCGTTATTGGACGATAAGGGACGGTTATGGAGCCGCGAGGAAATGGGTGACGAGCTGACTGACGAGGAATACCTTGTGGCTGAGAAGATTTACCACACGGCCGAGTTTTGCAGTGCCTTGTATCACCATCACCCGTTCGACCTGAGCGTGCTGGGCGAGGGTGGTCCCACGGGCAGTTTCGAGTATGCCAATACGTCGCTGATAGAGTGGATTCAGCAGGCTGAGCACAGGCGCGTGGCTGCACTGGTGTGCCGCATAGTGTTGGATGCAGAGTTCGACAAGGCGTTGCGCGACAATCAGGCCGTTCAGGATTATTACGCTGAGAATGTGTACGGCACCCATTCCGACAATTGGCAAAAGATAGACGACTGTGAGAAGTTCATCAAGCGGGCTATAGAAGGCATGGGCGTAGTAGCGCACCACTACGAGGAATCGCGCAAGTGGGGCCTTGAGGGTGAGGCGGTCCACGTAAATGATATGGTGTATGGCTGGGTGCCTCATGTGTTTGAAGAGGAAGTGGTGGAAACCGCCCACGAGATACTGGAGGCTGCCAACCGTTTGCTGCCCGACGAGTTGACCCTGCGCCACGATTCGGGCGCGCGCGCGTACATTACTAATGTATTTAAGGAGGCTGAGCAGATAGCCGAGAAGCACGATGTGGACCTTGACGTCCACGACGGCTACAGTCTGACGATAGGTTATATGGAAACCTGGTTGGAACGTAAATATTGGGGCGACAGACGAAAGGAGGATGAGGAATGACAGATCCATCGTCTGAACAGAGTGCACAGCGGAACCGCATTCTATGGTAAATTCCAAACATATTATGCGATTTAACTATATATTTAACACTTGTCAGCCTATACGACCTCTTTAGTGTTT
>CACXTX010000037.1 GCA_902770635.1 uncultured Prevotellaceae bacterium
GTTCAAAAACCTGGAAGGCATCACTCCATTGACGTTTATCGACTACACCAACGGCATCAAAATCTTCACTGAGGAAGACTTTGACATGCTTATCAAGAGCGATAAGATTTTCTGTAGGAAAACAATAACGGGCAAAAGCGACCGACTGATGGACATGATTGATGCCTACAGGACCAGTCACTAACTATCGGTAGTAAGTCTGCACCAGTTTCACTATGGCTGTAGGCACCAACCCATCAATACTTAGACCTTGACGGACACGCTCACGGATTTCCGTACTCGACACATCCAGTAATGGGACATTAATGGTTCCCAAATACTGGTCGCGAGGATAGGCTATAATGCGATGGTGCCACAAGATGTCCTTCCAATGGCGCCACCGTTGGAAATGCGCCCAGTTGTCACCTCCTACTATTAACACGAACTCGCGGTCTGGATAGTCTGCACTCAAGTGCTGCAACGTGTTCCAAGTATAGGAAGGCTTGGGCAGATGGAACTCATAGTCGCAGGCCTTGACGCCCTCAACTCCCTCCAATGCCTTTTGTGCCATTTCGAAACGCAGGGCATCATCCAACAGGTCTGAGTCATTGCGCTTCAAGGGATTCTGAGGCGATACCATCAGCCACACCTCGTCCAACTGGCATTGGCGCAAGACTGCCTGTGCCAATGCAATATGCCCGTTATGAATGGGGTTGAACGAGCCGCCAAAGAGTCCTGTCTTAATCATCGAGGAAGGACTTAATCGTTTTCAGGGCCTCTTGTTTGGCTATTTCCAAATCATCATTAACGATGACATGATCGAACTGAGGGGCAAACGTCAACTCATATTCCGCCTTTGCCAGACGCTGTTCGATAGCCTCGGGAGTATCCGTAGCACGTCCTATCAAGCGCTTGCGAAGTTCCTCAACCGAAGGAGGCTGGATAAACAGGCTCAACGCCTCGTCACCATAGAATTTCTTGATGTTCACACCACCCTTTACATCGACGTCGAACACCACGTTCTGGCCAGCCTCACGCTGGCGCTCCACCTGTTGCTTCAGCGTACCGTAGAAGCGGTTTTCATACACCTCCTCATATTCCAGAAACTCGTTCTTGGCTATCTTGTCCTTAAACTCCTCGGGCGTCAGGAAGAAATACTCCACCCCGTTTCTTTCTGTGCCACGAGGGGCTCTTGACGTACAAGATATAGAGAAATACAGTTTCAACTCCGGATGCTCCTGCATCAGCCACTGCACGATGGTCGATTTTCCACTGCCACTGGGAGCCGACACGATTAACATTTTACCTTTCATCAACGATGCTTTTAACCTCCTTAATTATGAATTATGCATTATGAATTATGCATTATGAATTATGAATTCTAAAGCGCATTCAGCACCTGTTCCTTGATCTGCTCCAGCTCGTCCTTCATCTTCACCACGATGTTCTGCATCTCTGCCTGGTTCGACTTCGAGCCGGTCGTGTTGATTTCGCGTCCCATCTCCTGTGCGATGAATCCCAGTTTCTTGCCCTGTCCGGGCTTGTCAGCCATTGTCTCACGGAAGTATTTCAGGTGATTGGCCAGTCGCTGTTTCTCCTCGCTGATGTCCAGTTTCTCGATGTAGTATATCAGTTCCTGCTCCAGGCGGTTCTTGTCGTACTCTGCCTCAGGAATCTGCTTCAGTCCGTCCACGATGCGACTGCGAATCTTCTCCACGCGAGCCTTCTCATAAGGTTCTATGCTAGCCATCAGCCGCTCGATGTTGTCAATCTTCTCGCCGAACTTCTTTTCCAGAGCAGCACCCTCTTGAGTACGGAAATCTACCAGGTGCTGCACGGCGTCGCAGACACCCTGGCGGGCAACCTGCCACTCTTCCTCATCCAGCACCTCCACCTCCGTCTTGGTCAGCACGTCAGGCATGCGTGTCAGCGTCATCATCCAGTCGATACCCTCCATGTGGTTCTGCTCGGCAAAGGCGTGCAACTGGTCGTAATAGCTCTGCATCAAGGCTGTATTGACGGGAGCCGCCTCTGTTGTGGCATCCTTCTCTATCCAGAGACAGAATTCCACCTTGCCTCTCAGCAGTTTGTCGGCAATGATTTGACGAATCTCCATTTCCTTCTCACGATATAACGGAGCAATGCGAGTGCTCAGGTCAAGCTGCTTGGAATTGAGCGACTTGATTTCCACATTGATTTTCTTTCCTTTGTAGGCTACGACGGTTTTTCCGTAGCCTGTCATTGACTGTATCATAATATTGTTTTCTTAATAATGGTGGCAAAGGTACAAAAAAAATGTGAATAATCCATCATCTATTATTAATTATCAATTATATTCGTACCTTTGATTGCATCGAAAAGTACTTTCGCTCGGAAAAACTCAAATAAATTTGGTTTTTCGCTCGCTTATTCGTACCTTTGCACATTATTTTATATAAGCAAAACAGAAATGGCTTGCATACTACATATAGAAACAAGTACAAACGTTTGTTCGGTGGCTGTCTCAGAGAACGGGCAGTGCATCTTCGAGCAGGAAGAGCACGGCGAGAAGGGAGCAGGTGCCGAGAAACTGGGTACGATGATTGACGAGGCCCTGTCGTTTACCGACAACCACGCCATCCCCTTCGATGCCGTCAGCGTGAGCTGTGGCCCAGGTTCCTATACCGGTTTGCGCATTGGTGTGTCGATGGCCAAGGGCATCTGCTACGGCCGTGACCTGAAGCTCATCAGCGTGCCCACCCTCGAACTGATGTGCGTTCCCGTCTTGCTCAGGGAAACCGTCCAGGAGGAGAACGCCCTGCTGTGTCCGATGCTCGACGCCCGTCGCATGGAGGTCTATGCAGCACTCTACGACCGTTCGTTGAAAACCGTCCGCAAGGTGGGAGCCGATGTGGTAAGTGCCGAGACCTATCAGGAGTGGCTGGACGAGCGCCCTGTCTATTTCTTCGGCAATGGTGCCAAGAAGTGTATGGACACCATCAACCATCCCAATGCCCACTACATTGACAACATAGAGCCGCTGGCCAAGTGGATGCAGCCCTTGGCAGAGAGGCGTTTCCTGAACGAGCAGTTTGAGGACGTGGCCTATTTTGTTCCTTTCTATTTGAAGGATTTTGTAGCCATCAAGCCCAAAAAACTGCTGTAAATCAAAATCGTAAATTGTAAATTGTCAAATAGTAAATTATTCGATGGATATCAAAGGATTAGACTATAACACCCAACGTGAGAAACTAATCATGCCCGAGTACGGACGTGAGATACAGAAAATGGTGGACCATGCCATTAGCCTGCCCACCAAGGAGGAGCGCATGAAGTGTGCCCGAGCCATCGTTCACCAGATGGAGAACAAGACGCCCCAGCTGCGCGACAGTTCAGACTATCGGCAGACCCTGTGGGACCACCTGTACCTGATGAGCCACAAGCAGCTGGACATTGACTGGCCCTTCGACGTTTCCAATGCCGAAAAGATACTCAGTAAGCCTCAGCCCCTGGCGCACCCCAAGCCCAATGCCCAGAGCCGTCAGCGCCACTACGGCCACCTGCTGATGGAAGTCTTCGAGAAGCTGAAGACTATGCCCGAGGGCGAGGAGCGCGACGAGTTGGCACGCATCACCGCCATCCAGATGAAGCGCGACCTGGCTTCGTGGGGACATGGCTCTATGGACGACGAGAAGGTGGCTGACGACCTTGCCCGCTTTACCGACGGCAAGATTCAGATAGACCCTCGTTCTATCCGCTTCGAGCGCATTGCGCCCGTTGCCCAAAACGAAGGCAAGCGAGGAAAGCGTAGGAAATAAGCATTGAGTTAGTTGTTTAACTGAAACACCCCTTATGGCATCATTTAAAATAGAGGGCGGTCATCTGCTCAGCGGAACCATCACCCCGCAGGGCGCCAAGAACGAGGCGCTACAGGTTATCTGTGCCACGTTGCTTACCAGCGACAAGGTAACCATCCACAACATTCCCGACATCCGCGACGTCAACAACCTCATTCAGTTGTTGAGCGACATCGGTGTCAAGGTAGAGAAGACCGGACACGGTTCCTTCACGTTCCAGGCCGACGCGCTGAACATGCAATACCTGCAGAGCGACCAGTTTGTGGAGAAGTGCGCCGACCTGCGCGGCTCGGTCATGATGATTGGCCCGCTGCTCTCCCGCATGGGCAAGGCTGTGGTTGCCAAGCCCGGTGGCGACAAGATAGGCCGTCGCCGTCTGGACACCCACTTCCTGGGGTTCAAGTACCTGGGTGCCAAGTTCCATCGTGTGGAGGACCGCAATGTCTATGAGATATCAGCCAAGCACCTCAAGGGAACCTACATGCTGCTTGACGAAGCCTCGGTGACGGGTACAGCCAACATCATCATGGCCGCCGTGTTTGCCGAAGGTACCACTACTATATACAATGCAGCGTGCGAGCCCTATATCCAGCAGTTGTGCCACATGCTCAACCGCATGGGTGCCAACATCAGCGGCATCGGTTCCAACCTGCTGACCATTGTGGGTGTGAAGCAGCTTAATGGTACCGACCACCGCTTGCTGCCCGACATGATTGAGGTAGGTTCGTTCATCGGGATGGCCGCCATGTGTGGCGACGGCATCCGCATCAAGGACGTCTCCCTCAAGGACCTGGGCATCATTCCCGAGGCATTCCGCCGACTGGGTGTCAGCGTGCAAGTGGAAGGTGACGACCTGTACATTCCCCGCCAGAAGCACTATGTGGTTGACTCGTTCATTGACGGAACCATCATGACGCTGGCCGATGCGCCGTGGCCCGGACTGACGCCCGACCTTCTGAGCGTGCTCATCGTGGTGGCCACCCAGGCTCGTGGCTCCGTGCTGTTCCACCAGAAGATGTTCGAGAGCCGCCTGTTCTTCGTCGATAAGCTTATCGACATGGGTGCCCAGATAATCCTGTGCGACCCCCATCGCGCCGTCGTGGTAGGTCACGAGCGCAAGAAGACGCTGCGTGCCCAGCGCATGTCCAGTCCTGACATCCGCGCCGGTATCGCCCTGCTGATAGCCGCCATGAGTGCCAACGGTACCAGCACCATCAGCAACATCGAGCAGATAGACCGAGGGTATGAGAACATTGAAGCTCGCTTGAACGCCCTCGGGGCCAAAATAGAGAGAATAGACTAGAATATCTAGATTGTCTAGAATATCTAGATTGTCTAGATTGTCTAGAATAACAGAAAAGATGATTAAGAGAGAAGACGTTTACAAGATAGGCCGTTTGGGCAAGGCGCACGGCGTGAAGGGCGAGGTGTCGTTCCAGTTTGACGACGACATCTTCGACACGACCGATGCGGACTACCTGATTCTGGAGATTGACGGCATCCTGGTACCTTTCTTTATGGAGGAGTACCGTTTCCGTAACGACTCGCTGGCACTGGTGAAGTTCTGCGACGTGGACACGCAGCAAAGGGCCTCTGAGCTGACAGGCTGCGACGTGTATTTCCCCCGCTCCGTAGCCGACGAGGGCACGGAAGGACTGTCGCTGTCCATGCTGGTGGGTTTCGACATCGTGGACGCTTCCAACAATAAGGTCGTGGGCAAGATAGCAGCCATTGACGACAGCACGCAGAACGTTCTGTTTGAGCTGGAGGACGGCACGCTGATTCCAGCCAGCGACGACCTGATTACCAACATTGACACCAACAGACGACAGATAATCATGCAAATCCCAGAAGGATTGTTAGAAATATGAAGAAGAAACAAATAGCCATTCTAGGCTCCACAGGTTCTATTGGAACCCAGGCACTGGAGGTCATTGCCGAACATTCCGACCTCTATGAAGTATATTGTCTGACAGCCAACAACCGCGTAGAACTGCTGGCTGAGCAGGCCCACCGTTTCAAACCCGCCGCCATTGTCGTTGCCAACGAGGCTCGCTACGACGAGCTGAAACGGCTGATGAGCGACCTGCCCGACGTGAAGGTGTATGCCGGTGCACAGGCTCTGGACGAAATCGTGGAGGCCGGCCCCATCAACATCGTGCTGACGGCCATGGTAGGCTTCGCCGGTCTGTCGCCCACCATCCATGCCATCAAGGCCCACAAGACCATTGCCCTGGCCAACAAGGAGACGCTGGTGGTGGCTGGCGAGCTGATTCGCGACCTGGCCTCCGAGTACCACGCCCCCATCCTGCCCGTTGACAGCGAGCACTCTGCCATCTTCCAGAGTCTGGTGGGCGAGGACAACAACCCCATCGAGAAGATACTGCTGACGGCCTCGGGCGGTCCGTTCCGCAACTTCACGATGGAGCAGATAGCCCATGTTACCAAGGACGACGCCCTGCGCCATCCCACGTGGGACATGGGTGCCAAGATAACCATCGACTCGGCGACGATGATGAACAAGGGCTTCGAGGTCATCGAGGCCAAGTGGCTCTTCGGTGTCAAGGCCTCGCAGATACAGGTGCTGGTACACCCCCAGAGCATTGTCCACTCCGCCGTCCAGTTCCAGGACGGTGCCGTGAAGGCCCAGTTGGGTGTGCCCGACATGCGGCTGCCCATCCAGTACGCCTTCTCGTTCCCCCAGCGCCTGACGCTGAGTGGCGACCGCCTGGACCTCTTTGCCACGCAGCACCTCGACTTCTTCGAGCCCGACCTGAAGAAGTTCCGCTGTCTGGCCCTGGCCTTCGAGTCCATTCAGAAGGGTGGCAACATGCCCTGCATCGTCAATGCGGCCAACGAGATAGTGAACCGCGGGTTCCTGGAGGACCGCTGCAGTTTCCTGCAAATGAGCGACATCATTGCCGAGACCATGCAGCGCTGCACCTTCTCGGCCACGCCCGACTACGACACGTACATCGCCACGGATGCAGAAGCCCGTCGCATAGCAAAAGAACTAATGAAATAATGAGTAATGAGTAATGAATAATGAGTAATTATGATTACTGGACATGCCCTGAGAGAATAGAATAATCAAGGATTCATGATGCGCAGAATCAAATCATAATTACTAATTTCTAATTACTAATTACTAATTTTTTGAAAATAAATTATGGAAGTATTTTTAATCAGAGTATTACAGTTCATCCTGGCCATCTCGCTGCTCGTACTGCTGCACGAGGGAGGCCACTTCTTCTTCGCCAAGCTCTTCGGAGTGAGGGTTGACAAGTTCTACATTTTCTTCGACTGGAAGTTCAGCCTGTTCAAGTTCAAGCCCAAGAAGAGCGACACCGAGTACGGCATCGGATGGCTGCCCCTGGGCGGCTACTGCAAGATAGCGGGCATGATAGACGAGAGTTTCGACACGGAGCAGATGAAGCAGCCCGTGCAGCCGTGGGAGTTCCGCGCCAAGCCCTCGTGGCAGCGCCTGCTCATCATGATAGGCGGCGTGCTGGTCAACTTCCTGCTGGCCCTGTTCATCTACGGGCAGATACTCTTCTGGTGGGGCGACACGTACATCCCCGTCAAGGACATGACGCTGGGCATGAAGTTCAACCAGGAGGCCAAGTCGTACGGATTCCAGGACGGCGACATCCTGGTAGGCACCGAGAAGGGCGCCTTCAAGGACTTCTCAGCCGACCTGTACCGCGACATCTCGGAGGCCACGCGTGTAGATATCATCCGCCAGGGCAAGCCCATGAGCATCACGCTGCCCGGCGAGCTGAACCTGCTGAACATGATGAAGGCCGACCCGTCGTTCGTGCGCCCACTGCTGCCCGCCAAGGTTGACAGCGTGCTGCCCGAAACACCTGCCACCCAGATAGGACTGCAGAAGGGCGACGAGATAGTGGCACTGAACGACAAGCCCGTGGACTCGTACAACGAGTTTGTGGACCTGCTGGGCCGCCGTGCCGACATGATGGCAGTGGCCGAGACGACAGCCGACAGCCTCAAGGCGCGCACCGTCACCCTGGTCATCAAACATCAGACATCCCTTGACACCCTCACCACCGTATTGACCCCCGACCTGAAGCTGGGCTTCACCGTGCAGAGCATCTTGGGACTCTACCAGCCCATCACCCGCGAGTACAGCTTCCTGGAGAGCATCCCCGCCGGCATCAAGTACGGATTCCACGTGCTGGCCTCGTATGTTGACGACCTGAAGTACATCTTCTCCGCCGAGGGAGCCAAGTCGCTGGGCGGCTTCGGAGCCATCGGCAGCCTGTTCCCGCCCATGTGGGACTGGTACATGTTCTGGAAGATGACGGCCTTCCTCAGCATCATCCTCGCCTTCATGAACATCCTGCCCATACCCGCCCTGGACGGTGGCCACGTGCTGTTCCTGCTCTACGAGATGATTACGCGCCGCAAGCCCTCCGAGCAGTTCATGATACGCGCCGAGTACGTAGGCTTCGGCATCCTTATCCTGCTCATGGTGGTGGCAAACCTTAACGACATCCTGCGAGCACTGGGGTATCTTTAAGGGAAAAGTGAAAAATTAAGAGGGAGCATCGCTGCTCCCTTTTTTAATTTTTTAATTTTTTAATTCTCAATTATCAATTATCAATTAGCAATTAGCGTAGCGCCAGCGAATGCGCTTCAATCTCCATCGCCCAGCGGATCGTCATTACCACCACCGCTTGGGGGTGTGTCGGTGCCGGGAGTATCCGTGCCCGGAGTGTCGGTTCCCGGAGTGTCGGTTCCCGGAGTGTCGGTTCCGGGGTTATCGTTCGTTCCGGGATTGTCCGTTGTTCCGCCGCCGTTGTTGGTGGTTCCCGACGTCGCTGTGGTGGCGAATACGTACTTCGAATAGTAGTCGATGTCAGAATTGATGATGCGGATAATCTCGTCGTAGGGCGACGACTGGCCGTTGAATTCCGTGACGGCAAATGCGTTGAGCACCGTTACGGCGTCCTCGTAGGCTGCATCGGTCACGGCGCGCGCCTTGCCCATAGCGTTGCTTTCCTGTGTCGAGCGGTCGCCCTGTCGCTGCATCATGAGGCTGATGACCTGCTGGTTCTGCTGCTCCAGCAGTGCGACGGTGGCGGTGAGGTTCAGCGTGGCGATGTCGGCTGCCAGCGTGCCGCCCTTGAGGTCCTGCACCAGCTGTGTTATCTTCTCGTTCTCGTCCTCATAGCGGTCGCTGATTTTCACGTTGTGGTAGTTCACGCGCTCAATCACTCGCTCGGCGGCCTGCTGCTGGTCGGCGGTGCCCAGACGCTTCATGAAGTCGAGCATAGAGGTCATGCCCGAGTAGGTGTTGTCGCGCGCCTTGTCGGCCTCCTCGATAGGGGCGGTCAGGTCGCTCTTGGTGATGACGAGGTACGCCTGGTCCTCGCTGCCCACGGCACTCTGGAATGTGTTAATCACGCTGGCCAGTCGTGCCGGTGCGTTGGCGATTTGCAACAGGCGCTCCTGGAATCGCTTCATCCACGACAGGTGGCGGATGTTCTTCTGGCGAGAAATTGCACTAAAAAATGAATTAATTTGAATGTACTTCATAGAATTAAATGTTTAAAAGTAAAATAAATGTAAGGTTAGAATATTTAAAATGACTTTGTAGTCGTTACAAACCGCTGCCGGGGGTCGCGGGAAGACTTTGTAGTCGTTACAAACCCTTGCCGGGGGTCGCGGGAAGACTTTGTAATCGTTACAAACCCTTGCTGGGGGTCGCGGGAAGACTTTGTCAGACTGTCAAACCGTCATTCCCTCCGATTTCCGGCGGAGGCCGCTCACTCGTAGTGCTGTCTGTGTGGTTCATACTCATGCTATTATTCTTGTCTCTGAATCGTCTTTTGAATATAAAAGCGCAAGCACTTTCATATAACAACATGCCATCTCGAGGACACGACTCCTCTGCGCGAACATTGCTGAAAACTACTAATGCTCACGCCTGTATGGTGTGAGCTTCGTAGCCTTCGTCATTCGCGCATGGTTATTGTCGTGTTTTGAGATGATGCGAAAAACTATTGGCCCAATATATCCAAAGAACTAATTCTGAACACAAAGTTACAAAAAAACCGACAAACATGTTCAAATGTCTGCCGATTTTATGCTATTTTAGCAAATAAGCATCAGGAAGCCCCGTAATCAAGACTCGTACTCGGTCATGTGTCACTTCATGATTTCCACCCAACTTTAGCGCACAGGGTGTCCCCGTGTGACTTGTCCCCGTGTGACTTAGGAGTAGTCGGGTGAGCAGCGCCCGCTAATGAGACGGACAGGGACCCCGTTGCGATGTGGATTGAGGGGCTTATGTTAATACCGCGTCAACCTCCATATTTAACCACTGTTCATCATCGAAGTGGATTTCTCCATCTCCAATCATGCGCTCAACTTCCTCTCTTGCATCGTTCTCAGACGAAGCTTCCACTTCGATGTCTTTATATATAATCTGTCTGATTCTGAATGAATATTTCATATTGTACCTATGATATTTGATGTATATGATATTTGTGTCACATGTCTTTCTTGTTTGGTAAATAAAAGCCGTTCATCGTATAGAGGATTAAAGAACATCTGATGGATAGGAGATTTCTTAAAGTTGCACACCACGAACAGACAATAACGTTCCAGTAAGATTTCTGCCATTCTGTGTTCCTTATCTGTCATAAGGATGCTCCCTTGACGTTCATTGATTCCCTTGACTTCTACATAATAATTGTCTGCGTTGAGTGAAAGCTTATAATCGAAGCCAGAACCCATATTTGTCGTATCTGTGAGCAGATAGTTCTTGAATGGTGTGATGTTCTGATAATTCATCACGAAGTATTCTTCGGCAGCTTTTCCTGTTAGAAGTCTGTTGGCTATAAACTTTCTCTCTTTACTCTGCCTTTTGTCTATCCTAATGTCTCTCAAATCGACATACTTATCTAGGACAAACATATTTACTATACATTGAAACTCTTCAAAGCTTAAGTCATCAAATCTTTTCATTATATCCAGACAATGGGTCTTAGTCTTACGCTTGGCAAAACCTCTATTTCCATTGGGGTAATAGGGGTCGTATTCTTGTTTGTAAAGTTTGATGGAATTAGGCGAAGCCTTTACTGCATAGCCAAAAACATTGTATGCTTCTTGCTTGCTCGTAAAGCCAAAACTATTTAGAGCCCTTTTGTCAAACTTCGCTATGAAGAGACCCATCAACATGGCTTTGTCTGTATTATTTAACTGGGTTAATTGTTCATACATAATCTATAAATCTTCTATTGTATCTTACATCTTGCCCATGATGCTGAATGCCTGACAAGGAAAGCCTGCCAGCAAAACATCATGCTTGGGAATACGCTCGGCAGGGATTTTCGTGATGTCGCCAAAAGGAACGGTACCAAAGTTAGCAAAATAGGTCTGACATGCTTTTGCGTCCCACTCGCTGCTAAAAACGCAGTGATAACCCATCTCGTCAAACGGAATACGGATGCCACCAATGCCTGCAAAGAGGTCAATGAAAGTGTGCTCGTAGTGTTTAGGGCTTGGGAACGGCACTTCGTAGAATTCTCGGAACATGTCAAGTTCAAACGGGTTTTCAGCAGCGAATGCGATGTCCTCGTCCGAATAGTATTGTAGTTGGTTTTTATGCTCCAAGTACTCGCGGATAAGAGCCATCATCTCATTACGCCTCTCCTGCACCTCGATGTGTGTACCCTCGAAATCGGTATTGTGCAGATAGTGGCTCAGCGTTGCAATCTGATTTTCGTATGATGTCTCGCCGTAAATTCTGATGCCGCCCTCGGTTACTTCTTCGGGGAATGCGTCAAGTTTCAGCTCATCTTTGTATTCTTTCTGTGCCATGATTATCGCTTTTCTGCGGACAAAATTACACATTTTCTTTTAATTATTGTCCTAACTGCTCGAAAAAGATATTAAAAACCTCCCCGCGCTTCGCAGCGAAGGGAGGAGAAACCAATTTGTTTTATAAATAATTGTAAGCATATTAGAGTTGCACTTAACTCGGGATTGGCATGAGTTTATACTACTAAATCGGTTTAGCTTTTATATTGTGCTTAGAAATCCAGGCAGGCACGGGCAAGGATGTTGGACACGCTCTTGAATGCGAAACCTGAATAAAATAATTCTCCCCACGCTTCGCAGCGCAGGGAGAATCACCAATTTCTTTTTAACTTTTGAACTTATGAGAGTTACCGTTGTAACTCGGGATTGTATAGTGCTAACTAAAATTGAAATTGTATATACAGAGCGAACAAAAAAAATGATTATTCTTTTTCTATTTATCTTTTATTTCGGTTGCAAAGATAGGGAAAAAATTCAAAACTCCAAAGCTTTTTTGCAAAAATTAAGCGGAAAAAGACGAGATTGAAAGGAAAAAAGACAAGATTGAGAGGGAAAAACCTAGCCAATGTACTTCGCAATCACCTCCAGGCACAAGGCTGCATTGACGGGCTTGGAGATGAAGTCGTTGCAACCAGCATCCAGCGCCTGCTGACGGTCGTTGTCGAAGGCATTGGCAGTAAGGGCGATGATGGGCAGGTCGGCCATCTCGGCCCTGATAAGGCGCGTGGCCTCCAGACCGTCCATAATGGGCATCTGGATATCCATCAGCACCATGTCGGGCCGCTCGGCCTTGACCTTCTCTACTGCCTCCCGTCCGTTCAAGGCGCGGGAAAACTCGTAATGACTCTTCAGAATGTAGGACATCAGCAGGTAGTTGCTGTCATTGTCTTCGGCTATCAGTATTCGCTTCATCATAAAATCCTCCTGTTCATAATGTTTTATTGTTAGTACTTCCTTAATTAAACACAAAAGTAATGCTTTTTTTTCGATTTATTTGCCATTCTGCTACTTTTTAACTAAATTTGTCGCTCATTTGGCGCACTAAATGAGCAACCAAGGTTTATTACGCAAGAAAATGACAGTAGCAGACTATATCAAACAACAGGAAACGGACGAACATCGCTTTTCGTTCGAAGTGTTGCCGCCACTGAAGGGAAACGGCACCGACGCCCTGTTCCGCACCATCGACAAGCTGGTGGCGTTCAATCCGGCATTCATCAACATCACAACGCACCACTCCGAATATGTATATAAGGAGCTGGACAACGGACAGTTCGAGCGACAGCGCATACGCCGACGCCCGGGAACCATAGCCATTGCCGCAGCCATCCAGCAGAAATACAACATTCCGGTGGAGCCACACGTCATCTGCAGTGGCACCACCGTCGAACAGATAGAATACGAACTGCTGGACCTGCAGTTCCTGGGCATCCGCAACCTGATGCTGTTGCGTGGCGACAAGGCCAAGGAGGACAGCCGTTTCACACCGACTCCCGGCGGACACGCCCATACCACCGACCTCATCAAGCAGGTGGTACGCTTCAACGAGGGGTTCTTTGCCGACGGCACACCCATCAAGAACCCGGGGCCCAAGTTCGACTTCGGCGTAGCCTGCTATCCTGAGAAACATGAGGAGGCTCCCAACCTGGAGCGCGACATGGAATACCTGAAGCAGAAACAGGACCTGGGAGCGCAATATGCGGTGACACAACTGTTCTACGACAACGAGAAATACTTCCAGTTCGTAGAGAAAGCGCGCCAGATGGGCATCACCATTCCCATCATCCCTGGCATCAAGCCTATGGCGAAGCTGAGCCAGCTGACGGTAGTGCCCAAGACGTTCCATTGTGACATACCGGAAGCACTGGCCAAGGAGATTGTGAAATGCAAGACGGACGAGCAAGCCACCCAACTGGGTATAGAATGGACCACCCAGCAGTGTCGCGAACTGTATGCCCACGGGGTACACAACATCCACTTCTACACCGTATCGGCAGTAGATTCCGTAGCGGAGGTAGCCAGACGTTTGCTCTAATTACTTTCACTCGGAAATGAAAAGAAAAGCAAGCTTTCCCTTTGCATTTCGCCCGATTATTCGTAACTTTGTCGGCGATTATGGCTTTTGAGCAGGTAATAGGACAACAAGAGGCGCAGGAACGCCTGATGCAGATGGTAAACGAAGGCCGTCTGCCCCACGCCATTATGCTGTGCGGTCCGCAAGGATGCGGCAAGATGGCACTGGCCATGGGAATGGCAAAGGTGCTGTTGGGCGAGAGTGCCATGATGGCCAAATGGGAGCATCCCGACCTGCACTTCACCTACCCTACCATCAAGCTGCCCTCCATGAGCTCGGACCACAAACCCGTCAGCGACGACTTTGCCAAAGAGTGGCACGAGCTCATCATGGCAGGTCCCTACTTCACCATGACGGAGTGGCTGGAGCAAATGGGTGGCGAGAACCAACAGGCCATCATCACAGCGGGTGAGAGCGATGCCCTGATTCGCAAGCTATCGCTGAAGTCGAGCCAAGGCGGATACAAGGTCAGCATCATCTGGTTGCCCGAGCGCATGAACATAGAGTGTGCCAACAAGATACTGAAACTGCTGGAGGAACCACCCTCGCAGACGGTGTTCATCATGGTGTGCCAAGAGCCGCACAAGTTGCTGGAGACCATTCGCAGCCGAGTGCAGCGCATAGACATCAAAAGGATAGCCGACGAGGACATCGAAGAAGCACTTCGCAACAAGCGAGGACTGGAGGAAGAAGTGGCACACCGGACTGCCCGCATGGCGAACGGCAGTTGGCTGAAAGCACTGGAACTGCTCAGCGTCGATTCAGAGAACGAGCTGTTCCTGGATTTGTTCCAGATGCTGATGCGACTGGCCTACCAGCGTAAGATAAAGGACCTGAAGACGTGGTCGGAGCGAATGGCAGGACTGGGACGCGAGAAACAGAAGCGCTTTCTGGAATACTTCCTGCGACTGATACGCGAGAACTTCATGTATAACTTCCACCAAGAGGAACTGTGCTACATGACACAGCGTGAGGAAGACTTTGCCAAGAACTTCGCCCGCTTCGTCAACGAGGCCAACATTCTGCCCATCAGCGATCTGGTGAACCGCGCCATTCGCGACATCGGGCAAAACGCCAATGCGAAAATCGTATTCTTCGACATGGCACTGCAGATGATTGTACTATTGATTCAGAAATAAAACAAGATAAATGGAAAAAGAACTAACCATCAAGACGGGATGCGACCGCGGACTCTGCAAGAACGCCGTAGGACGACAGGACAGACAGTTGAACACCTACGACTGGTTGGCTGACGTGCCTGGAAACACAGACACGACAGACCTGGTGGAAGTGCAGTTCAAACACACCCGCAAAGGGTACTATCATAATGTGAACAAACTGGATTTGAAGAAGGGCGACATCGTTGCCGTAGAAGCAAACCCAGGTCACGACATCGGTGTGGTAACGCTGACAGGACGGCTGGCAAAGCTGCAACTGAAGAAGGCTAACCTGAAGAGTGCCGACGACATCAGGCGTGTATATCGCATTGCCCGCCCCATAGACATGGAGAAGTATCACGAGGCCAAGTCGCGCGAGCATTCCACCATGATTGAGAGTCGCCAGATAGCCAAAGGACTGGGACTGAAAATGAAAATAGGCGATGTGGAATATCAGGGCGACTGCAACAAGGCCATCTTCTACTATATTGCCGATGAGCGTGTGGACTTCCGCCAGCTGATCAAGGACTTGGCCGCCACCTTCCACGTTCGTATCGAGATGAAGCAGATTGGTGCCCGTCAGGAGGCTGGTCTGATAGGTGGAACAGGACCCTGCGGACGTGAGTTATGCTGTGCCACATGGATGAAGAACTTCGTGAGCGTAGGCACTTCCGCTGCCCGATACCAGGACATCTCGCTCAATCCGCAGAAACTCGCTGGCATGTGCGCCAAGCTGAAGTGCTGTCTGAACTACGAGGTGGACGACTACGTAGAGGCTAGCAGGAAGTTTCCTTCCAAGGAGGTGTTGCTGCAAACCCAAGACGGCGAATACCACTACTTCAAGGCTGACATCCTGGCTGGACTGGTGACATACTCTACCGACAAGAACATTGCAGCCAACCTGGAGACGATTACTGCGGAGCGCGCCAAGCAGATCATAGAAATGAACCGCAAAGGCGAGAAACCGGAATCGCTGCAGGAAGACGGCAACCATAAAGCGCCAGCAGGACCCGTTGACCTGGCTACCCAGGAAAACATCACCCGCTTCGACCGTTCCAAGAAGAAAAAGAAAAAGAAGAAGCCCAGAAAACCGGAACAGAACGCACACCCCCAGAATGCAAAGGAATAACTACACCTTATTATATATAGGGGTACTCGTGGTGCTCATGCTGACAGCCTGCAACGACAAGACTGTCTATCACAACTATGAGCAGACGCCGCCATCAGGATGGGAGAAGAACGACCAGTTGTCCTTTACCCTTCCTCCCATCCAGGAAACAGGCAACTATACGGAAGAGGTGGGAATACGCATCAACGGCACCTTTCCCTTTCTGAGCCTGAGCCTGATTATTGAACAGACCAAGCTGAATACCGGCGAAAGACAATGCGACACCTTGGTGTGCGAACTCATCAACAAGCGAGGCTATCCACAAGGAAAGGGAGTCAGCCAGTATCAATACCTGTTCCCGTTAAAGACCATACAACTCAACAAGGGCGACTCGCTGCGTATTGAGATACATCACGACATGAAGCGCGAGATTCTGCCTGGCATCACCGATGTAGGCATCAAGCTCAGCAAGACATCAAGAGCGGGTAAGGTTGCGGCTCGCATCAAGGCGCAGGAAGATAAACAATAGGAAGGTAAAGCCCCATAGCGACGAGCCTCCGTAGCTGAAGAACGGCAACGGAATACCAATAACGGGCGTCAGACCCAGCACCATGCCTACATTGATAAATACATGGAACAGGAAGATGCTTACCACACAATAGCCATAGACACGTCCAAAACGGAACGGTTGTCGTTCTGACAGATATATCAATCGCCATATCAGCAGCAAGAACAGGATCAGTACACCTGCTGAACCCACAAAGCCCTCTTCTTCGCCTACCGTACAAAAGATAAAGTCGGTGTCCTGTTCTGGTACGAACTTTAACTTAGTCTGCGTGCCGTTCAGGAAGCCCTTGCCCTCCAGACCTCCGGAACCTATGGCTATCTCGCTCTGGTGTACATTATAGCCGGCACCGCGCAGGTCCTCATCCAGTCCGAGCAACACGTTGATACGTGAACGCTGGTGGGGTTCCATCACATTGTTCATGATAAAGTCGGCACCATAATAGAAGCCTACGGAACCCACAGCAAAAAGAGCAATAAAGAAATAGTTGTAAAGGCGGGAACTCAGTCCTTCCCATATTAGATAACCTATCATGACAACCAGCATGGGCAGCAGAACGTATGCCTTGTTGAAAGGCACGCTCATGAGTAAGAGAAGCACGATGGAGATTGCCAGACAACACATCAGCATCTGGAGAGCCTTCCTGGAGTTGCAATATACCCACACCATACCGATGGAAAACAACTGAATAAGCAGCAAGACGCTAAACTTACCGACAGAGGTCAGCGAGTCAGGGAAATAGACCTCCGCAAAACGAATGCCCACCACAAAATAGATGACCATAGCAACTCCCGTAAACAAGATGGAGCCCGGCATGCCCTCACGATAGAACATGAGGAAGAAAGACAGATAGACCAAAGCCGAACCCGTTTCCCTTTGCAACACAATGCACACCATAGGCACCAGGATAATGGCCAAGGTGGCGGCAAAGTGCTTCCATTGGTTGATGTTATAGTCATAAGCAGACATAAACTTCGCCAACGCCAAGGCTGTGGCAAACTTGGCAAACTCAGCGGGTTGCAGTCTCAGCGGACCTATGACCAGCCAAGAGTGTGAGCCCTTGATGCTATGCGGGTTGAAGATGGTTCCAAAGAGCAATAGCACCAATAGTCCGTAGATGATAAAGGCAAAGGTGTCGTAGAACCGGTCGTCAAGCATGATGATGAAAAAGCCCAGCACGATACTGGTTCCTATCCAGACTATCTGCATTCCGGAACGGGTGGAGAGGCTGAAGATATCGGTTTCACCATACGAATAACTGGCTCCGCAGACGCTGATCCATCCAAACGATAACAAGGCGATATAGAGCAATATCGTCCACCAGTCTATAGAGCGCAACACGCTTGTCTGTCGTTTATCTGCTTGTCGTACCATAAGAAATATGTCTGTTCTGGAACTCAGTGGCCTTCTTCTCCGAAGCCTCCGAGAGCTTTCCGTGAATATACTGTTCCATTATCAGGCCGCCAATGGGCACACCATAGGTAGCACCCCATCCACCATTCTCCACATAGACGGCAACAGCTATCTTGGGATTATCCATAGGAGCAAAGCCCATGAATACCGAGTGGTCGTGACCGCGGTTCTGCGCCGTACCCGTCTTACCACAGGCCATAAAGTCGTACTTGGCCAGTTCGTGGCAGGTACCACCAGTGGCAGAGGCACGCATACCCTGCACCACATAATCGTAGGACGCCCTGTTAGCCATTGTCCGACGATGGCTCGTATAAAGGGTATCCAAGGGTTCTCCCTGCACCTTCTTCACCACATGAGGCGTGATGAACCATCCGCGATTGGCAATAGTAGCACCCAGATTGGCAATCTGCAACGGCGTAGCATTCACCTCACCCTGTCCGATGGCGATAGAGATAATGGTCAGTCCGTTCCACGAGCCCTTATAGGCTTTGTCATAGAACTGTGCGTTGGGAATCAGTCCGCGCTTTTCGCCAGGAAGGTCAATGCCTAACTTATAGCCGAAGCCCATGCTTACCATATAGTCGCGCCATGTATTCATAGCATTCTGCACCGAACCGTATTTGGACTTGGCACCTATCATGTAATAGAGCCCCCAACAGAAATAGCCGTTACACGAGGTAGAAAGAGCCGGCACCAGGGGAAGAGGCGACGCATGACCGTGACAACCTACATGCAAACCCTTATAGTTAAAGCCGTGACCACAGGGATAGGCGGTATGGGTAGGATGGATGATACCCTCTGTCATAAAGGTGAGGCCCTGCGTAGTCTTGAAGGTGGAGCCAGGAGGATACTGACCCATGATACTGCGGTTCAGCAAAGGCTTCCAGACGTTCTGGCTCAGCAAGTGATGGCTTTTGGAACGCTGGCGACCCACCATGACGCGAGGGTCGTAGCTAGGCGAGCTCACCATACAAAGCACCTCGCCGGTAGAAGGCTCGATAGCGACAATACTGCCAATCTTACCCTCCATCAGCCGCTCACCCAAAGCCTGCAAATCGGCATCAATTCCCAAAGTAAGGTTCTTGCCTGGAATAGGACGACGGTCGTACTTGCCGTTCTGATAGCGTCCCTGCACCCGACCGTGGGCATCACGAAGCAAGATTTGCATACCCTTCTCGCCACGCAACTGTTTCTCGTAACTGCGTTCCACACCCAGTTTGCCGATATAATCTCCCGGCTGATAATAATCGTCTTCCTCGATATCAGCAGGCGACACCTCTGCCACATCGCCCAACACATGGGCAGCAAAGGGGTATTGGTACTGACGGATGCTACGCCGCTGGACATAGAACCCTGGGAAATGGAACATTTTCTCCTGAAAGACGGAAAAGTCCTTATCGGAAAGCTGACTCATAAAGAGTTGCTGGGTAAATCGCGAATAGCCAGGATTCTTGGAGCGATCCTTGATGGTCTCCATACGATGGTCAAAGTCTTCCTTCGTAATATTCAGCGCCTCACAAAGTTCAAGGGTATCAAGATGGTCCTTGGCCTCATTCATCACCACCATAATGTCATAGGCAGGCTGGTTATACACCAATAGTTTGCCATTGCGGTCGGTGATGACACCACGTGAGGGATACTCAATCTTTTTCAGGAAGGCATTCGAGTCGGCACTCTTCTTATAGTCGTCGCTCGTAATCTGCAACGTAAATAGACGGATGATATAGACAACCACTATCAAGGCGGCTATCCCGGCAATCACATAATGTCTGTAGTCTAACTCGTAATCCCTCATCGTCTATACTCCACGTTAGGAGAAGCCCTTATTTGCTCCTTGCATATTCGAAAGTAGCAACCAGCAGTAGCGTGATTGCCGTACTACCAACCACACAAAGAATCCATTGTTCCCAATTGAGGAAACTGAATATCTCCAAAGTATAGAACACTATACAATAGAGGAATACCAACAGGAATATATAAGTACCAAATTTCGACGTTCCCAGAGCCGTAGCCGATGGTTCGAGATTCTCAGCAGACTCGCGAGGCGCAAAGGCTTCGAGCAGGTAAGGCTGGATGGCAGCAATCAGCGTCAGCGAGGAAGAGGCCAATCCCGGCGTGTTGGAAAAGATGTCAACAGCCAAACCCAACAAGAAACTCCAAACCAATACGGACCACTTGGGATAGTTGCGAGGGAACAGCGCCACAAAATAAACGTAGAACAACGGAGTAGCCACATGGAACAAATGAATACGCCCCAGCACCAAGACCTGTGCCAAGACGAATAGGAAGAACCATAGTAGCCGTTTCAATAAATCTGCTGTCATAGACTATTGATTTACGTTAAGTTTCAGTGAGTCCCTTGCTGCCTGCATCAGTCTCAGACGTTCTCCGATGGACGGGTCGTTGATGACCACAACGTCGCGCACGTTACCGAAATCTGTTGACAGTCTTACCTTCAGCTTATAGGACAGGCCGTCGCGTGAGTTATAAACCTCTACGATCTGGCCTACCAGTATTCCCGGAGGGAAGATGCTCGAATAGCCGTTGGTCTCCACCCAGTCGCCTCGCTTGAAACGGGCATGACGGGGAATATCCTCCACATAAGCATAGCCTGCATCCTCGCCATACCAGCGCAACACTCCGAAATAGTTATGTCCGCGAATAGCGCAACTGATGCGTGAAGACTTGCTGTTCAACACGGGAATGACTACCGTATAGTGCGGAGCAACCAGATAGGTAACACCCACGACACCCCGTCCACAGGCTACACCCATGCCTACCTCAATACTGTCGGCTGAACCCTTGTTGATAGTCATCAGATTGTTGGCCTTGTTCAACTCATTGGTAATCACCTTTGCAGGAATCACCTTGTAATGGCTGAGGAAATCCAGTCCCTGCTGTTCTTTGGGCTCTGTCTTCTCTGTTGCATTTGCGTAAAGACGACGCAACTGAGTGACCTGACGCTCCAAGTAGTAATTGCGAAGCGTCAAGTCCTCGTTTACTTTCTCCAACGAGAAGAACGACTCCACAGCGGATGTCCATTCGTAGATACGGCCTGCTACCACATTTGCCGACGAAAACCATATACTGCCTTGAAAGCTGTTAAACCGGAACAGCAAAACAAGACTGATGACCTCCAACACTACGAACAGAACCCAGTGGTAGTATCTGCCCAGGAATTCCAGCAGGTTCTTCATTCAGATCTTATTTTATTAACGCTTCAGGAAAGTGAAGCGGTCCACATTCTTCAAGGCAATGCCGGCACCCTTAGCCACAGAATGCAAAGGATCCTCTGCAATGTGGAAAGGAATGTTGATCTTGTCTTCCAGACGACGGTCAAGACCTCGCAGCAAGGCACCACCACCGGTGAGCCAGATGCCGTTCTTCACGATGTCAGCGTACAGCTCTGGGGGTGTATTCTCCAATGCGGAGAGCACGGCATTCTCTATCTTGGCAATGGTCTTGTCCAAGCAGTGGGCAATCTCCTGATAGCATACCGGAACCTCCATAGGCAGTGCCGTGATGCGGTTAGGTCCATGAACGATATAGTCTTCTGGAGCCTCATCGCCCAGATCCGTCAAGGCAGACCCAACGGCAATCTTGATACGCTCAGCCATACGCTCCGAAACTCGCACGTTGTGCTGGCGGGACATATACTCCTGGATGTCGGCGGTCAGGTCATCGCCTGCCGTACGAATCGAGTTGTTCGAAACAATACCGCCCAAGGATATAACGGCAATCTCTGTAGAACCACCACCGATATCAATAATCATATTACCCTCTGGAGCCTCCACATCAATGCCGATACCGATGGCAGCAGCCATAGGCTCAAAAATCAGATAGACATCACGTCCACCGGCATGCTCTGCTGAGTCGCGAACGGCACGCAGCTCCACTTCAGTAGAACCTGAAGGCACGCCAATCACCATACGCAGTGAAGGAGAGAAAAGGCGTGAACCCGTATGTACCATCTTAATCAGTCCGCGCATCATCTGCTCACAAGCAGAGAAGTCGGCTATCACGCCATCACGGAGAGGACGTACTGTACGTATATTGTCGTGTGTCTTCTCATACATCATCTTAGCCTTTAAACCAACTGCTATCATTTTGTCAGAATGACGGTCGAGGGCTACTACAGACGGCTCGTCAACTACAATCTTATCATCACTGATAATAATCGTATTGGCCGTTCCTAAGTCCATTGCTATTTCCTGGACGAAACTAAAAAATCCCATGTAATTTTACTATTTGACTATTAACTATTTACTTTTCAAACCATGCGTTGATGGCGGTATCATAGTGAGAGCTCACCCCAAAAGCTCGGGTGGCGAACATGCGGCGTTGCTCCTTGGTGGTCTCAGCGCCCTGCTTGTTCAAGATGTCGAGCAGTACACTGTATTCGGCCTTAGAGGGCACTATTACTACATCGTTGAAGTTCTTGGCACCGGCACGAATCAGCGAAATGCCACCGATGTCAATCTTCTCAATGATGTCCTCCTCTGAAGCACCACTGGCTACGGTCTGTTCGAACGGATAAAGGTCAACGATGACAAGGTCGATTTCCGGAATCTCATACTGAGCCATCTGCTCACGGTCACCCTCGTTCTCGCGACGTCCCAGAATACCTCCGAACACCTTCGGATGCAAGGTCTTCACACGACCACCCAAGATAGAAGGATAGGTTGTCACGTTCTCCACCTTCTCGCAAGGATAGCCCAGTGACTCGATGAAGGTCTGTGTACCACCGGTAGACAGGAACTTCACCCCTTCTTCGTTCAGCTTCTTGAGCAGCTCTTCCAGCCCATCCTTGTGGAAAACAGAGATGAGCGCTGTCTTAATTTTCTTAGTATTTGCCATAAATATAACGTTATATAATGTTCAAATGAGGTTGCAAAAGTACAAAAAAGACAGCACTTTACCACATGTTTCCCTGAAAAAGTTTATCCTTCTTTATAATAAATAATGTATATCAAGCAAAATGGGGGCTTTCAAACTCTCGTCTTTTTGTTCTTTTTCCGAAAATAATTCTTCTATTATTCGTTTATAACAAAATATTGTCGTACCTTTGCACCCAGTTTTTATCAACCAAATGACATATATGAAGAAAAGACTTACAATGGTAGCAGTGGTTGCAACGATGGCAGCCACTGCTATGGCGGGTGGTTTGATGACCAACACGAACTACCACATTGCCTTCGACCGCATGATGGCCCGAGGCGCCACGTTCGACATTGACGCCGCCTATTCCAATCCTGCCGGACTGGCTTGGGGACATGAAGGTTTCCAACTCTCGCTCAATTTCCAGAAACCTTGGCAGCATCGTGACATTGAACTGACAAGCAACGGACAGAAGACACTCTACGAAGGTAAGGCCTCCGCTCCCATCGTACCCGCTCTGTTCGCCTCTTACAAGAAAGACCGCTGGGCCGTCAGCACCATGATAGGCATTGTGGGCAGCGGCGGTTTTGTAGAATACAAACAGGGTGTTCCCATGTTCAACGTACTGCTACAGAGCATGTTAGCCACCAACGGCATTACGCCCGACACCTACACCCTCGACTCTGAGATGAAGGGTAAGCAGTACATCTATGGTGGACAGGTCAACTTCACCTACAAGATTCTCGACTGCTTCTCTGCCGCTGTGGGCATTCGTGCCAACTATTACGACGGCTACTATCGTGGACACGTCAAGGCACTGAACCATCCGATGTTCGGCGATGTGGCCAAACTGCTGCTCGACGTCGATCAGAAAGGCTGGGGCGTCACACCGATGATTAGCGTCAACTACCATCAGGGACCGCTCACGCTGACTGCCCGCTATGAGTTCCGCACCAAGCTGAACCCCAAGAACGAGACGAACATTCTTGACGCAGGACTAGGTGCTAAAGTCGTTGAATACATGGTGAAGACCGACCCGAATGCGCAGGCCAAACTGGCTGCCCTACAGGCTCAGCTCGGTGCCTACACCGCTCCCTACGAGGACGGTGCCCACACCCGTTACGACATGCCTGCCCTGCTCTCCGTAGCCGCTGGTTATGAGTTCACTCCCAAACTCCGTGCTACCCTCGAGTATCACTTCTACGACGACAAGAACGCCAAGATGGCCAACGACCGTCAGAAAGAGTTAAAGCATGGCACCCACGAGTTCCTTGCAGGCGTCGAGTATGACATCAACGAGAAGTTCACTGTCAGCTGCGGCGGTCAGCGCACCGACTACGGACTCTCCGACGGCTACCAGCAGAACACCTCCTTTGCTTGCGACAGTTGGTCTATCGGCATGGGTGGCGCCTGGAACATCAACGAGCAGGTTCGCCTGAATGCCGGCTACTTCATCAGTCTTTACAGCAACTACGACAAGCAGGCCGCCTATGGTCTCGAGACCTATTCACGCACCAACAACGTCATTGGTATCGGTCTCGACTGGAAGTTCTAAGTACGACTGGAAGTTCTAAGCAACAAATAAACACAGCGGGCTAAAAACCCGCTGTGATTGTTTTGTAATGTGAGATGTGAGGGATACCTCTTACCTCTTCCTTAATAGTTAACCACAAACTCCTCCTTGTCGCTGTTGACGCCAGCATCAGTCTGTCGCCATACAATGGTGTAGCTGCCCGTCTTGGGCATACCGCCCACCTGTGCGGCTTCGCGCAGGATTTCCTTCACGTTGTTGTTGTGGGTAAAGGCAACCTTTTCAAAAGGTTGTCATCATTGTCAATTGTCACGACTGTCATTAAGGATTTTGAATTGAGAAGCGGAATTTTCTACACTATATAATAATAAATATATTCGTGACAAGGTAGGGTATTATTAACATCCGTTAACTAAAAGTTTGGAGAAAAACTCTTTTATTGTTCTTGAAATATTCGTACCTTTGCATCGTCGGAAGAAAGATAGGAACTGGCGCCCAAGGCAGCCAAAAATTGTTTTCAGGCCTGGCAAATTTTACGGCCTGCCCAGAGCGTAAAAAAAAGGAAGTAGGACGAATGAATACGAGCGAATCAACCACTTATGTATAATTTACGAATTATTATTACAACTACAACTATGAAAGTAAAAACCGTTGAGAAGAAGGCAAACAAGGAGGCGGCACGAACCAGGGTGACGAGAACCTTGTAGAGCGATTGAAAGAGATTTGACACCCACTCGCCTCTTGTTAAATAACATTAAATATCCAGCGATATAGTGCAACATAAAGAAGTCTAGTGGTATCTTTGCAAAACAAAAAAACAAGAAAGACGATGCAACATTACAAGAAAGATAGATTATGGTTCCTGTTGGCCATCATCATGGTGGGCAGCCTTACACTGACCTCGTGCGTGGACAACAAGGACAACCCCAGTGGCGGTAGTGGTGACAAAGACAAGAAATATGTGGAACGTCTGTTCCCCGTTGTTGACCCACAGAAAAAGGCGATGGGCACGGTGCTGTTGCGCTTCTACGAAGACATGCCCAACGTGGCCTATATCAACGTAAGCCGCTTTCAGGAGATCATGTATCCTGGCACCACCATTCAGGTGGCAAACGCCGGCGACGGCAAGTACACGCTGACCAATTCCTGTGGTTCGGCGAAGGTGGACACCGAGAAAGACCTCTTCATGAGCAGCGACTACGAGGCGTTCACCAACATGATGGGGATGGTGCAACCCGGTATGCCTAACATTGCTTACGACGCCCTGCCCATCATCCGGTGGAAGTCGCTGGACGCTTCACCCAAGCAGGTAGATGTGACGCTGGACTACGGCAAATACGGCATTGACATCAGGGAGGACGGCGAGAACGTCTATTTTCCTTTTGCTACCATTGCCGACCTCTACACGGACGGCTATATGCACATTGCCGCCTTCAACGGACAGACGGTCATGGTGGCTCCCAATGGTTCATACTCTCTATACAACGACTATCCAGAATTCTTCATTACGCCCATTCTCCAAGAGAAGCGCCCTTCCGACATGGCTGATTTCAGCTACAAGAACCTGTGCTTCACGCTCACCAACTTCTTCGGCTATCCCGGTCGCACCTTATTGGAAAAGAGCATGAAGGAGAAAGGAATGGACCAGGCACTGAAGGATTACGGAAAGGCCGGCGAGATGACGCGCGAACTGTTGCACTCAACGGATATGTTCGACTACATCTCTGGAACATCCACGCTGAATTGTCTGCTCAACGATGGAGGACACACCTATACGGACGTAACAGTAATCAGCAAAATGACAGGAAATCCTGCCTTTATGGACAAACTGAAACCCATCAGAGTGGCCAAGTTAAAAGAATTCCAGGGATATTGCCCAGAATATACGCCCATCAACAAGAAGCATAGTGCGAGAAAATTATTATCAACACAGCTGAAGACGAAGCGCCAAGAGAAGTTTGGCAAGGATGTACACTACGTAAAAGTGGGCAACACAGCCTATTGTCAGTTCGAGAGCTTCCTCTGCGACGATTCCGGATGGCGTAAGTTCTACAAGGGCGAAGGTCCCAGACCCACCATTAAGGACTACCCCAAAGACTGGCTGGTCATCATCATCGATGCGCTGGAGAAGGCACAGAACGACCCCGAGGTCAAAAACTTCATCATCGACTTATCGACAAACAGCGGAGGCTCGTCAGACGTGGTGATATTCCTCTCGTCCCTGCTCTGCGACAAGCCTTACATGCTTTACGAAAACTCGTTGACAGGGCAGAAGATGAAAGCCACATTTGAGGTTGACCGCAATCTGGACGGCAAGTTTGACGAGAAGGACAAGGACGTGAAAATCAACCTGAACGTGGGTGTGCTGACCAGCGGCTACAGCTTCTCGTGTGCCAATATGTTCCCTGCCATGATGAAGGACTACGGCATAGCCCTCATCGGACAGCAATCGGGTGGCGGCGCATGCTGTGTCTTGTACAACCCATCCGCTGAAGGCTTCGGCTACGTGTACTCCTCCCATCGTTCCCGACTGATCAACGAGAAAGGCGAGAACATCGACGGAGGCATCATGCCCGACTATGAGTTGGACAATACGGACGACTTCTTCGACATTCCCAAGATTGGCAAGCTGATAGAGAAATTCTACGCCAAATAAAGTTCACTTGAAACATATTTGCTTTTGCAATGATCACCCCAAACAAACATAGACACATGAATAGGAAAACATTATTATTTTTATTACTCGCTACCACAGTGTTAGCCTCGTGTGTGGACAACCAAGACAACCCTGGTGGCGGCCCACAGCTGGCACCCGTCGATGAAGGACCGGCTTATACGGACAAGACAGTGGACGTGAACCGCGACGGGAAAGTCAACGGACAAGTATCACTCCGCTATTACAGCGATATGCCCAGCGTGGCTTATATCTCCGTAGCCGACTTCCACAAAGTGATGACGGGCGGCGAGTCGATGAAGGTCAACAGGCAGGGCGACCTCTACCTGTTGGCAACCCGCAACGGAACAGCTACGGTGGACGTCAAGGCAGACCTTCTGAACTCTACCACCTATGCCGGCTTTGTGGACTTGATGTGGATGATGGCTCCTGATCTGGCTCCCAATGCCATGTACGACGGCAACAAGTACATCAAGTTTGTCAAGATGGAAAAAGTATCGTCGTTCAAGCCAACAAACGGCGTCCGTCTGGACTTTGCGAAATATCATATCGACCTGCACGACGACGGCAACAACGTCTATATGCCTTTTGCCACACTGGCCGACATCTATTCCGACTGCAATTTCCACTATGCTGCCTGTCACGACGACAAGGTGCTGGTAAGCACTAAACTGGATGCCTATGCCATGAACAGCATTGACCCCGAATATGCCGCCAAGCCCTATCAGCAGGAGGAGGTAAGTGCCGATATGGCCAAGTTCCGCTATCAGGAACTGTGCTTCGTGTTCGACAACCTCTTCGGCTACCCAGGTTGTTCCATCATGGAGAAGAACGGCATGGAAGAGAAGGGATTCGACGCCACTTTGGAATCGATACAGAACGGACAGGTAATCAAGAAATTGCTGCAATCCACCAAAAACATGGATTTTGACTGGGGAAGAATGGCCATGCAACACCTGCTCTTCGATGGTGGCCATACCAATTTCAGAGCAACAGCAGGCCTGCCCGATAACATCAAAAATAAATACACCAATAGTTTGATAGCAGCAGCTGGCAACTATCCGGAAGCCTCAGCCATGTATAAGGAATGGGAGGAAGAGAGTATAATACGGACAGAGTTAGAAAACAAACTGAATGAAATGCGCAAGAAAGCCTATGGCGATGTTCTCTATAAGGCCAACAGCGACAAGACCACAGGTGTCATCATCATGAACTCGTTCATGGATACAGATGAGGATGCATGGAAAAAATACTATGCCAGCCAGAAGACGGATGCCGACTGGCAGGAGCTGATGAAAAGCTACAAGAAAGATGTCTTCCTCGGCTTCCTATATGGACTGCAACAGGCGAAGGCCGACGGTGTGAAGAACCTTGTTCTCGACATCACGCTGAACGGTGGCGGCTCCTGTGACATCGTGTCTGCCGACGTGGCTCTTCTGCGCAAGAGCCGTACAACACAGCTTTGGTCGCAGGACGCCCTGGAGGGCACCAACAAGATTGCGACATACTATGTGGACAGCAACTTCGACGGCGTGTTCGACGAGAAGGACGACACCAACCCCAAGTTCGACTGTAGCGGCATGAACATTGGCGTGCTATCCAGCAAGGTGGCTTTCTCGTGCGGCAACCAGTTCCCCACCCTCATGAAGGACTACGGATTCCCCATCATGGGTGAGCAATCGGGCGGCGGAGCATGTTGCATTCAGGTGATGCTGACTGCCGATGGGCGCCATTACATGATATCGACCTATCGCGACCGTGCCACTGACAAGAACTTCGTGAACAACGACCCAGGTGTCACACCTACCGAGGGGTATGCCTTCGACTATGACCATTTCTACGATTTGGATTTCCTGAACGCGAAAATGGGAGGCAAGAAATAAGAAGACTATGGCAACAAGACATGTACAATACGAAACGCACGGCACTTGCTCAAAGATGATTGACGTGACCGTTGACGAGAACAACATCATTCAGGAGGTATCCTTCCTGGGAGGATGTAACGGCAACCTGCAGGGAATATGCCAGTTGGTAAAAGGACAACAGGTTGACGACGTGATTAAGAAACTGGACGGCATCCGATGCGGGACGAAGCCTACCTCCTGCCCCGACCAGCTGTGTCAAGCACTGAAGCAACTAAAATAGGAACTACCCCCAAAAACAATAAACGCTCTGCAAAACCATTTGCAAAGCGTTTATTTGTAGCGGGAGGGGGACCCGAACCCTCGACCTCCGGATTATGAATCCGACGCTCTAACCAGCTGAGCTACCCCGCCATCTTGCTTGTAAGCGGGTGCAAAATTGTGTTTCGATTTTTTTTTGTACTTTTGCGCTGTAATACATGTAAATGAATAACCTTCTAATTTGAGCACAATGAGAAAACTAACCATCGAATACCCTCTCTCGACGAAGTCGCCGAAAATCGTATGGGACATGATTAGTAACGCTGCAGGCCTGCAGAAGTGGCTGGCCGACAAAGTCATAGAAGACAACGACACTATGACATTCACATGGGGGCACCCTTGGACAGAGCGCGACACCAAGCAATCAAAAATACTTGAAATAGCAAAATACGACCACATCCGCATGTTATGGGACTACCATGAGGACACGCCGGAGGCTTTCTGGGAGATGCGCATAGAGGAAAGCGACCTTACCGGTCAGCTGAGCCTGCTCATCACGGACTTTGCTGCCGACGCCGACGAGGAATCTGACCTGCGTGGCATTTGGGACGACAATCTGGAGCGCCTGCATCGCGTCAGCGGACTGTAGATTCCAGAACCGCAAAGCTTTTTTCGGACCGCGAAGCATGTTTTAGACCACGAAGTATATTCGAACCACGAATTACGCGAATTACACGGATTCAAATTTATTTAACTAATAATAATTCGTAAAATTCGTGTAATTCGTGGTTTTTTTATAATTTTGCACTCTGAAACATGTTTCGAATAAAGAAATTAGACATATTTATCACCAAACAGTTCGGTCTGCTGTTTATCGCAACGTTCTTCATCTGCCAGTTTGTGCTGATGATGCAGTTCCTGTGGCGCTATGTGGACGAACTCATTGGTAAAGGACTGTCAATGGAAGTGTTGGCCCAGTTCTTCTGGTATATGGGACTGATGCTCATGCCGCAAGCCTTCCCGCTGGCCATCCTGCTGTCGTCGCTCATTGCCTTCGGTAACCTGGGTGAGAGTTCTGAGCTGACAGCCATCAAGGCAGCAGGCATCTCCCTCTTCCAGTCCATGCGCTCGCTGATAGTCATCGTTACCGCCATAGCCTGCACATCGTTCTATTTCCAGGAAGTGGTAGGTCCCCGTGCCTTCATCTCTTTCCAGCAGTTGCTCATCTCGATGAAGCAGAAGAACCCGGAGGTGGAAATACCTGAGGGCATCTTCTACGACGGCATTCCCAATTCCAACCTCTACGTCCATAAGAAAGACTTGAACACGGGTATGCTGTATGGCATCATGATCTACCGCATGAATGGAGGCTACGAAGATGCTGCCGTGATTCTTGCAGACTCCGGTCGCATTCAGGCTACTGCGGAGAAAAAACACCTGCTGCTGACGATGTACAGCGGCGAATGGTTTGAGAATATGCGCCAATCGGGATTGAACGTGACAGCCAATATTCCCTATCGGCGTGAGACGTTCTCGACCAAGACTATCTTGCTTGATTTCGACGGCGACTTCAATATGGCGGAGGCCAGCGAGATAAGCAGCGACGCCCGTTCCAAGGGATTATCCAGGATTCTTCACGACTTGGACTCCATCCGCGAGTTTAACGATTCCGTGGGTCACGCCTACTATCACGATGCCAAGTCGTTCACATTCAACAAGCCGCCGCTGATGAAGGACGACTCGCTGAAGATGGTAAAGGAACTGGCGGAGAACAAGACAGACATAGACACCCTCTACCTGAACCTGTCGGGTGACCAGAAACAGGGTGTCATCAAGCAGGCTGCCAGCGATGCCCAGATGGCACTGACCAATCTCGACTTCAAGTCGGAGTACTCCTATTACCTGAACCGCGAAGAACGCATGCACGAGATGGAGGCCATCAACAAGTTCACGCTATCGCTGTCGTGCCTGATCTTCTTCTTCATAGGAGCCCCCTTGGGTGCTATTATCCGCAAAGGCGGACTGGGTGTGCCCGTCATCATCTCCGTATTCGTGTTCATCATCTTCTACATCCTCGACATGACAGGATATAGAATGGCACGCGACGACAACTGGACTGTGCTCTTCGGCAAGTTCCTGGGCACAGCTTTGCTCACTCCACTGGCCATCTTCTTCAGCTATAAGGCCAACAACGACTCGGTGGTATTCAACATCGACCTGTACAAGGAGCTCGTCATGCGAGCACTGGGTCTGCGCATGAAGCGCCACATCACCCGCAAGGAGGTGATTATCGAAGACCCGAAGTACCTGACCGATGCAGAGATGCTGAAGAATATCAGTATCGAGGTAGAGCGCTACTCAGAGGAGCACAAGCTGCTGCGCTGGCCCAACCCCATCAAGGTGTTCTTCCGTCCTGGTGACGACCATGAGATAGAATACATCAACAACGTCCTGGAGACGGCTATCGAAGACCTCTCGTACACCAAGGACAATTATGTACTGATGAAGATAAACCAGTATCCCATTATTGCCACTCACGCACATACGCGCCCCTTCCAGCGCAAGTGGCTGAACGTGGCAACGGGTATCTTCCTGCCTACTGGTGTCTTCTTCTACATCCGCATGCTACGTTTCCGCTTCAGACTCTACAAAGACCTGCAACACATCCAGAGCATCAACAAGAAACTGATACCGAGAGTGATCAACCTGGGTGACCTACAGGGAGAAATGGATATTGCTACTTAATATATATAATAAGGTGTAAGAAAAGAAAAAGATATGGATACATTCAAGCTCAATACTATTGAAGAGGCTCTGGTTGACTTCCAGGCCGGCAAATTCGTGATTGTAGTGGACGACGAAGACCGCGAGAACGAAGGCGACCTGATTTGTGCCGCAGAAAAGATAACCCCCGAGATGGTGAACTTCATGCTGAAGAACGCCCGCGGCGTGCTCTGCGCCCCCGTCACCATCAGCCGTAGCGAAGAACTGGAACTGCCCCATCAGGTACAGGACAACACCTCGCTGCTGGGAACACCCTTCACGGTCACCATCGACAAGATAGAGGGATGTACCACGGGAGTCTCTGCACACGACCGTGCTGCCACCATCCGTGCTTTGGCCGACCCGACGTCAACAGCCAAGACCTTTGGACGTCCAGGACACATCAACCCGCTTTACGCTCAGGACAATGGTGTGTTGCGCCGCTCCGGACATACCGAAGCAGCCATCGACCTCTGTAAGATGAGCGGACTCTACCCTGCCGGTGCCCTGATTGAAATCATGAACGACGACGGCACAATGGCACGAATGCCCCAACTGGTGGCCTTTGCCCAAAAGCATGACCTGAAGATTATCACCATCAAGGACATGATAGCCTATCGCCTGAAGAAGGAAAGTCTGGTGGAGAAAGGCGAAGAGGTGGACATGCCTACTGAATACGGGCACTTCCGACTGATACCCTTCCGCCAGAAGAGCAACGGACTGGAGCACATGGCACTCATCAAGGGCGAATGGAAAGAGAACGAACCCATACTGGTGCGCGTACACTCCTCCTGCATGACGGGTGACATACTGGGATCGAAACGTTGCGACTGCGGAGAACAGCTGCACAAATCCATGCAGATGATTGAACAGGAAGGACGCGGTGTCATTGTCTATATGCAGCAGGAAGGACGCGGCATTGGACTGATGAACAAGATAGCCGCCTACAAGTTGCAGGAAGAAGGACTGGACACTGTGGACGCCAACCTGCACCTCGGCTTTAAGCCCGACGAGCGCGACTACGGATGCGGTGCACAGATACTGCGCCAACTGGGAGTACAGAAAATGCGACTGATGACCAACAATCCCGTGAAGCGTGTAGGACTGGAAGCCTACGGGCTGGAAATCGTGGAGAACGTAGCCATTGAGACCACACCGAACGAGTACAACCTGCGCTATCTCGAGACCAAAAAGAACCGCATGGGGCACACACTTCACCTGAAATAAAGTGCAAACAACTCTTTTTTACCAAAAAAAAGAAAAAAAAGCGCACTTTTCTTTCGTTGAAAAGAAGAAAATGATTACTTTTGCATCCAAACAATTTACGACCTAAAAGAATATGGCACAATTATCTGACCGTTTACAAAGGCTGGCACCGTCTGCAACATTGGCAATGTCGCAGAAAAGTTCTGAAATGAAAGCTCAGGGTATTGACGTAATCAATATGAGCGTCGGAGAACCTGACTTCAACACTCCAGACCATATTAAGCAGGCAGCTAAACTGGCCATTGACGAGAACTATTCACGCTATTCTCCCGTTCCCGGCTACCCCGACCTTCGTCAGGCCATAGCCCGTAAGCTGGAACGTGAGAACCACCTGCACTATACACCCGCCGAGATCCTGGTGTCAAACGGTGCCAAGCAGAGTGTCTGCAACACCGTTATGGCATTGGTTAATCCGGGCGACGAGGTCATCATACCTGCACCCTATTGGGTCAGCTACCCGCAGATGGCACTGCTGGCAGGCGGCAAGCCCGTCATTGTAGAGGCTGGCTTTGACCAGAACTTCAAGATGACCCCGCAACAGCTGGAGGCTGCCATAACGCCTAAAACCCGTCTGCTGATACTCTGCTCTCCCAGCAACCCTACCGGAAGTGTCTATTCAAAGGAAGAGTTGGAAGGTTTGGCGCAGGTCATTCTCAAGCACGATGACCTCTTTGTACTTGCTGATGAGATCTATGAGCACATCAACTATGTAGGCAAGCACGAGAGCATCGCCCAGTTCCCAGGCATGAAGGAACGGGCCATCATTGTCAACGGTGTCAGCAAGGCATACGCTATGACTGGATGGCGCATCGGATATATCGCAGCCCCCGAGTGGATTGTCAAGGGTTGCAATAAGCTGCAAGGCCAATATACCAGCGGACCCTGCTCCGTCAGTCAGAAGGCCGCAGAGTTCGCCTACATCTCCAGCCAGGAGTGTGTGGAAGAAATGCGCAAGGCCTTTGAGCGTCGACGCGACCTCATTGTCAAGTTGGCAAAGGAGATTCCCGGACTGGAAGTGAACATCCCAGAGGGTGCCTTCTACCTGTTCCCCAAGTGTAGCAGCTTCTACGGAAAGAAAGACGGCGACAAGGTCATTGCCAACAGCACCGACCTGGCACTCTATCTGCTGGAGAAAGGACATGTGGCTACCGTGGGAGGCGATGCCTTCGGCGACCCCGATTGCTTCCGCATGAGTTATGCCACCAGTGACGAAAATATCGTTGAAGCAATGCGCAGAATTAAGGACGCATTGGCCTCTCTTCGATAAAAATTGAGAAATATCAAGTTAAAAGTTCTTAATTAGGCGAATAGTAAATCTTTATTTGCTAACTTTGCCGAAAGATACACGTTAGAAACATATAACAAACTAATTCATTTAATAACTAAAAAATTAATTTCATTTATGGCAACAACAACAAAGGCTGCAGCCCCAGCCAAAAAGAATTCGGGCTTCCAAGGTATGAAAGCTGCATGGATTATTCTCGTAATTTGCGCATGCTTAGGTTACGGTGTTTGGTACTTCATTATGGGTGACCCCGACAACTTTATCGGTGGCGATCGCAGCGGACACCCTGCTAACCTGCTGGGTACCGTTTATAAGGGAGGTTTCGTAGTAGGTCTGATCCTGACCCTTCTGTTCACCGTTATCTGCCTTGGCTTCGAGCGTTTCTTCGCTATCCGTACCGCCTCTGGTAAGATGAACCTCGCTAAGTTCACCGCTCAGGTTAAGGATGCTATCCGCTCACAGAAGTTCGACGAGGCTCGCGCTCTCTGCGACAAGATGCAGGGTTCTGTAGCTAACGTCGTTATGGCTTCTATCAATATGTATCAGACCGTTGAAGGCGACACCACTCTGAAGAAGGCTGCCAAGATTGCTAAGATCCAGCAGGCTCACGAGGAGGCTACTCAGCTGGAGATGCCTACACTGCAGATGAACATGCCAATGGTTGCAACTATCGTATCTCTGGGTACCCTGACCGCTCTGTTCGGTACTGTGCTTGGTATGATCGGTTCGTTCCAGGCTCTGTCTGCTGGTGGTGGTGCTGACTCTATGGCTCTGTCTGCCGGTATT
>CACXTX010000038.1 GCA_902770635.1 uncultured Prevotellaceae bacterium
CATCGGCGTCCAGCACGGCCTCCTGACTGACACGATCCAATACCTCTTTCGACAGCATTTCCACTGCCTCCATAATGTCCGCCAACACGCCCATCAGCCGGTATCTCGTACCCGCCGAGGGCCGTTCTTCCCTCAAACTGGAAAGCCTCTCAGCCACTCCAGTCAGTATATTTTTGTAGTCCACCATTTGTTTTAATAACTAAGATTGTTTCAGATATTTCTTCCTATCATCATAGGGGACTGCAAAGGTATAAAAAATCTCATTACGCTAATACACCGGAATGGTTAATAATATAAAAATTGTGGATAACTCGCAGGTTATCCACAATGTGGGGAAAAGTATACAGCATTAGCCCTACTTCAACTAGGCTGTTAGAGCAGTCAATGACATACCCTCTTATTGTGCGGTTACGGACTCTATGCTAACACCTAGAAGGAAGATTGTTGGCAGTATAATATTTCCTATTAATCTTTCCATTAAAAGTTCGTTCAACCTTCTCTACCTGACTATACAACAGGGGTATTTTATATGGTGCCAGTTTAGATTTCAAATAGAGAGCTAATGCCTTTCGGTTTAAATCTTTCCCATCCTTCATTACAACAAGGAGTTTTATAGCTTTGCCTGTAATTATGTGATCAACAGGTACACAAACACAATCTTTTACATCTGGAAAAGAAAGAACGGCATCTTCCACTTCTGTAGGAGCAACTTTAAATCCACCAACATTAATAACATCATCCTCACGACCTGTAAGATGTAACATCCCCTCATTATCAAGAAATCCAATATCCGATGTATAAATAAACCCTTCTTTTAATACCGATGCCGTTCGTTCAGGATCACCAACATACCCAGACATCAGCGTCTTACCTTTGCAAGCAATTAATCCTTTATCCGTAATCATAATTTGAGAATTTTTCATGGGTCTACCTAAACATCCAGCTTCACATTTCCCATTATTATAATTATAAGTACTGATAATTCCCGTTTCCGTTGATGCGTAGGTATTGTACAGTCGCGTGTTGGGCAACAATTGACACAATGTCATCATATCGGAGCGTGAGATAGCTGCGGCACCTGTTTCAATAAAGTCCATTTTGGTTGAAAGTGAGGACAAACGTTCAGCCCCAAACTGGATAAGAATACGAATGCTGGCAGGAACCAAGAATGTCGCCATTTTAGGGGCAGGATAATTAAATGCATCAAAGAACTTATTCAAGTCTTTTAGTCCGTCTACAATGATGATTGTTGCCCCAATCATGATGACCGGGTAGATTTTGGACAGACTTCCTATATGATTTAGAGGACCATTGACAACAAATGCCAGTTCGTGGGTGAACCCCTGGCCATCAATCAGATTCTCAGCATCAGCAATAATCGTCTGATGACTGATGATGACTCCTTTTGATTGTCCTGTTGTCCCTGTTGTGTACAATACATCTGCAGAACTCTTGGGAACGTTATGAGAACACAGCTCATTGGAAATCTTCTGGAACGAAGATTCCGGCAAATCCTTTTCTAAAGGAGCAACGACACATCCTATCATGTGAAGCGCAAAGTACTCCACCAAGAAACTGATAGAAGGAATCGCCCTCAGACATACTATCTGACCCTCATGGAAATGTGCCTCTTCTAGTTCAATGGTTTTCTTTTTTACCCTTTCATGTAACTCCTGATATGTACACTTTTCGCTATCACATACGACGGCTATTTGGTCTGGGTAAGTTGCCGCATTGCGTTCGATATAGTCCTCTATAGTCATCATATCATTTCTCTGATAGTTTCTTCTCAACAAGTGCTACAATACTGTCAAGTGTCTTTAGATTCTTTGGAGTCGCATCTGTAGCTTCCAACTTTATGTCATATTCATCTGAGAGCATCATCAGAATTGTTGTAACGCCAAGCGAATCCAATTCACTAAACAAGAAATCGGAATCGAAATCAACAAGAGGAAGAGCATCCTCCAACAATTTCCTAATTTTATTTTTCATATCGTTAATATTTTAATTATCTTGGCCAAATTCATTATACAATCGTTTTGAGATTCAATAACATTATAATTTTTCACCATTCATTTTATAATTAGAGGGTTTAGATATGAATATTCTTTAATATCATCATCTGTCGGATCAAGAAGAATAGTTCGTGTTTCTGGATTGATATCCTCCAGCAGACGAATATCACTACTATATTTATCGACAAAGGAGATATTGGAAACACGATTTTCTGCAACATTTCTTGCTACACAAGACTTGTCGAAGTCTTTATCAATAGAAACAAATTTTATATTAGGTCTTAGTATCGCATAATAAAACACAAGTTCTCCCCAACCACTATTAATAAAAACAATTGTCCTAGTTGATGGCAACAATATATCATCTATAAGTTGGAAATAGCCTCTATTTTTATATTTTCTTAGTCTATTATTAACTGCTGTAATAATCTCTACACCTCTATAACGATAGCAATCAGAAACAAAAGCAAGGTCGTGGATTTTTTTTCTTTTTACAAAGTTCTTAATAGTAAGAGGCTGTAAGCGCTCCTTTCCATGAGAATACACTAAGCAACGGAATAATAGCGGTGGAAACAAATATGCCATTAAAACAACTGAGAACATACCAATAATCGTTACTTCTGCTAATGAGTAAAGGGCAGGATGCTTCGCAATAATAAGGGCACCAATACCGATAAACATGATTAGAGCAGAAAGAATGATACTATGCTTATAAGAACTAAGCATCTTACGACGATAAGCATATTCGTACTGACAACCTTCTGTCATAAAGATTGTATAGTCATCACCCTGCCCAAAGATAAAGGTCGCTAATATAATGTTGACAACATTAAACTGGATACACAATAACGACATGATACCTAATATCCATATCCAGCTGACAGCCATCGGTAAGAAAGATATTAGGGCCAATTCTATGCTGCCTAAAGAAAACCATAGGAAGAAGAACACAATAAATCCACAGGCCCATCCAATATAGTTAAAATTACCAGAGAGGTTGTTGACAATAGCAGAAGTAAGTGATTGTGTTTCATCCGTTGGCGCAGCGTGAACAAGTTTATAAAATTCATCAAAAGAATCTTCTGCGAAGCCTCGTTTGTTACTTTCCTCTCTTAGCTGCTGACATAATACCTTCCCTTTACTCATGCACCATTCATTCCACCGTTTAACATCTGAGTCAACAGATTTAAAGAGTGTAACGTGCTCTAAATACCGCATATCATTCTTCTGTTCATCTGTCATGTAATTTATGTTGCGTAAATCAGCATCAAAAGAAGTCTGAAAACTGAAATAGCCCAACATTACTGTCAGGACTACAACCGCCCATACAGTCCATGATTTATTTTCCACCTGTACATCACTTATTCTGCCCCATATATTACGAGTTGTCTTTGGTACTTGACGTATCATGTGTGGTAGCCATAAAAGGACGAAAATAATGGTGCCAATAAGCAAGAACGAACTAAAAAGTCCCAAATCGCGCAAAGCTACAGATTCAAGCGGTAAAAGGGCAAGAAAAGCACCAACGGTAGTAATATTGCCAACCACCAGAGGCATTACAATCTCTTTAAGTGCAGAACGTATATTGTCCGTATGAGAGAGGTGATCTATGAGATGTAGCGGATAGTTGACAGCAATACCCAAGATAACAGAAGATATACCTATAACAATGATTGAGACTTCTTTGTGAACTAGTGTTAGACATCCCATCGCAAAAAGCCATCCCCATCCAATACTGACTGCAATTAGCAACAAGTTACGTATGTTACGGAATGCCAGCCACAGCAGAATAAGAATCAGAATCACAGCAAGGGTTATTGAAATTATGCTATCTTTCTTTATTTGTTGAGCATTGCCAACAGCAATTACAGGTCCTCCTGTTAAACGTACCGAGGCTTTAGGGAATTGATTGTTGACACTGTCACATATATGTTGTACCATTGAGACTAACTTTGTATTATTTTCAGTCTCACTAGCTCCAAAAGGCGAATCAATTAGAAGCATACAGCTATTAGCTTGTTTTTTTTGTTTCTGACGCTCCAAAACTATCCCAAACAAATTCAAAGGGTCGTGCTGAATTTGCAAAGACATCATACCGGCACTAGGCAGCATTAACAACTGTTTGTCGTTTTCCAGTTGGTGTGCAATAAAGTCTGGAACTCTTATCAAACTATCGATACGAGCATAGTCTTCCGTTGTTAGCAGGTAAGGTATATGAGTATATATGGAGTTCATTGCGTCTTGTACGACTTCAGGATCGTCATCGTACAGGAAATTAATTATATGTGAGGTATCTGTTGTTTCTAATATATCTACAAACAAGTCTACAGCAGGCTGGCACGAATTGTTAGGAGAATGAAATATGACGTAGATACGACGTGCATTTGAAGAACTTTGATATTCCATAAAGGCTTTTTGCTGCTCATTCTCAAGTGGGAGAAAGTCAGAAATATCTTCCTTATACGACTGTTCAGTTGTCAATAACACCAATATTACAGTTAACACAATTAATGATATCCACCGCAATAATGGGTGTACCTTTAATACTTCGAAAATTTGTAATATCAACGTTGTCATTTTCTTAACTTTATCTGTTATCTACTGGATTAGCATATATTCCAATAAATATATCACGTAGCCGTTCTATATCGCAAGTGTCCTCATAACGATCAAGAACCTTAAGATGCTGAAGGAACAGATTGTACTCCTCATCAGTATACATGGATTGACAACGAGTATTACCATACAGAATGTCATGAGCGATATAGTTATTGGGGAATAAACGATAGGCAGTGTTGATACGACTGTCTAACAATCGAGCTACACATTTGTGATATTCATTATTAGTTTGCTCTTCGAAAGCAGACAACTCCTCCATACAAATCGGTTTGCACAAAGCTATGTGAACTCGACCTTTAGGCTGTAGGATCCCAGTAAGAATACTGTTCAAATCCTCACCGGGTTTCTTCGTGTATTTAGTATATTGAGACTCGTATAATTCCAATGCTTTTAATACGTCACAAGATTCCCATTCGTATGAAATAGCTATGGGGACGATGTTCAACTCTGCTAAGGCCTTAATTTTATCCTTACCTTCACTCATGCAGAACATCTTTATAATGCCTTGATCCGTTTGGTCTATACCATTCTTAGTACGACCATTACGTTGAGCTATCCATACCGACTGTCCTTTCTCCTTAATCGTATAGCGAATATACTCCGAAAGATGCATTGAATTCTGATAGAACTCCTTAATATCACCGCCTGGTCGAGCAACTTTAAACATTTTGTTGCTCTTTCCTACATCTATGATGACAGGATGCATCATCAGGTTTGCTCCAAAGGTTATCTCGGTGGTATCAAAACCATTCAGGACAAAGTAGTATTGCAACAAACTGGCATCAAGCATAATATCTCGATGGTTTGAGACAAACAGGTAATGTTTGTCAGGATTAAGGTGTTCAAGGCCTGAGACAGAAAACTCACTGATACTACGAGCAATGATTTGTTCATTGACACTTCGCATAGTATCGTGCTGGAATTCACGTACCGTCTTAAATGAGCGTATACGTTCACGAGTAGCATCTAATGTTTCTGATGGATAGACATAAGAAGCAAGAAGTGGAAATACGTCACTGTCGGCAATACGCTGCATGGCAGCAGGTATCTCATCTTCGTAATAAGGACGAATATCGTCAAACTTAGAATTCTTCGGTATCATATGATATATAATTATTTTATCCAATCCAAAAACAAGGTCATCCATTGGCGACTTTCATCTGTTCCCTTCTTCGTGCTTGCGCCAAAGCCATGTCCACCAGTCTCAAACTGAAAATATTTATGTTGTATCTTTTTAGCAGTCAGAGCCGAATCGAGCAGTACAGAGTTGCGATAATCAACAATCGGGTCATCTATACAATTGACAAGGAATACTGGAGGACAATCATCTGGCACATGTTTCTCTAAAGACAACAATTCACGAAGATTTTTGTTTCTCGTACGTGAATCGCCCAACAATCCGCGACGCGAACGCTTGTGAACGCAAGGTTCTGTCATTGTTACAACAGGATAGATAGCCACCACGAATGCTGGACGATTGCTCTTATCAAATAATTCTGCTGCTGACATCACTAAATGTCCCCCTGCTGAGAAGCCCATGGCTCCTACTTTACAGGTGTCAATATGGTAATCCTCCGCATGTGCCTTTACATAATGCAATGCCTGACGTAGGTCATCCTGTGGATCAGGATAACGGTTCCCACGAAACAATAACCGATAGTGAGTGATAAAAGCAGGAACATATGCAGTACGATAGTTTAAGACAAATGCTGATATTCCATTCTTTTGTAACCATCGTCCTACCTCATGGCCCTCTGTTTCCATATCATGCCAGAAATAGCTACCTCCTGGACACACTATCACTGCAACATTCTCTCCGTCACTATCAGCCAAATATGGAGTCATTATCACACTTTTGTGATGCGCTATACCCTCCCAAATATTCACTTGAGACATCGCCTTGATGGTGACAGTGAGTAATATGATAATAATTAGTTTGCGCATGTGTTTATTTTATTGATAACATAGTTGATTCCCAATATGGCTTCACATGTGGTGACTGCCGTCAGCGCCACACCACAGAAACCATGCAGGTTGATATTCTGACCTGTCAGAAACAGATTGCTAACCTTCGTGATTACAGGTACTTGAGAGAATACGATATTCTTACAATTCTTTGCAAAGCCACAGATGCTGCCCCCCTTCACAGCATAGTAGTCGCGAATAGTCAGAGGCGACGATGTGTTGATAGCTTCAATACACTGTCGGAAATCAGGATGGATGTCTTCGATATGCGTAAGAAGTTCTTCTGCCTTTTGTTGTTTCCACAGTTCGTAGTCAACACCTCGATGGCCAACAGTGGTATCTTTCCATCGTTCTACCATCTCAAAAGGCATGGGAGCTGTAACCAACACTTTTCGAGCAAAGGGGCCTTGATGGTCAACAGGAGGTGTCATCAAAAGAAATCCCAAAGGCCATGGCTTGTCAGTACGACTACACTGCCACACATCATTATAGTGTGTCATATAATATTCCGTGTGATTGAAATAGGGAAAGGTCCCTGGCTTGAGCTTTACATAGAGGGAAAAAGCGGAATGTGTATTAGGGATGTCATTCAGCCGATTACGATACGACTTAGGGAATGCTCGTTTATCCATCAACTCCAACATATTACAGGGATGAACATCAGAGATATAATAGTCTGAAATATACTGTTTCCCACTATGAGTTCGTACAAAGTCCACATGACGATCATTGACCTCAATCCATTCAACGCCATCGCCAGGTAGCACCTGTCCGCCATGGGAAATCACGACGCTGGCAAGGAGGTCGGCAAAACGACTGCTGCCACCAACAAAATGGCTGGCTCCACGAATGTAAAGCGTAGTAATGATAACATGAATATAGGCAGGAGTGAAGTCCGGACGACCACCATACAACGGATTCATATAGGCCAACACACTGCGCAGACGATGATCATTGATGTATTTGGCAATGAAGGCATCGGCAGGCATTATTAAATCATCAGAATGTGTAAAGAGTGGCTTCATATCACCCGATGGACGAAGATTAAAAAGGTCTATTTGACTGGAGAGTGATAGAACAGCTTCGACATACTTTTCCAAATTAAGACGCTCGTCAGGAAAACTCTCTGCCAAGGAATTCACGAAGCCATCACGTCCTTTCGCAATGGTATAGAAACGATTGTCCTCAGCAAAATAGAGGCGGTCTGCACAGTTGTCATCAACATCCTTCATCTGTACTTTGTCAAGGATACCTAGATAACGGCAGATTTTGCGAATATTACCTCCTTCCTGCATACCTCCGATGACATGCATCCCTGTATCAAAAACCTCTCCGAATCGCTTGAACGTCTGCAAGCCACCACCAATGGTGGTATTCTTCTCAAGGATAGTTACTTGAAAACCCTCCTTGGCTAGGATGGCACCAGTAAAGAGACCACCCAATCCTGCTCCGATAATAACAACAGACTTTTTCATTCTTTGAACTCTATGATTTATTCGCAGCGAGTATCTGTTGGTAGATTTTCTCTGCTGTCAAGAACTCACTGCATGTCACAATAGTACCTATGATTACTCCCAGAATTCCGTGGGAATTGATATTTTGTCCTGTTTGGAAGACATTGGGGACTTTCGTCCTTTGAGGCACTCTACAGGCAACTCCCAAATGAATGTCACGAGCCACGCCATACATGGAACCTCCTTCCGTTCCTGTATAGTCCTGATAGGTCAAAGGTGTAGAAGTGTAGTAATGCTTGATGCTGTCACGCAGGCCTGGGAATTCCTGTTCTACTGCATCAAGCAGAATGTCAGCCTTACGTTGCTTAAAGGCTTCATAGTCAGCGCCACGATGTGCAACCTTAGTTCCTATCCATTGTTTCACTTCCAACATCTGCATATAGGAAATGATGACTCCCGTCTGGGCATAACGAGGGGTATAGGGTGACGATGGATAAATGACGGGGGGATTTTCACTGCAGAAATGCATATATAGATAGCCCTTGGGCCATGATGTTTCGTCGTATTGTTCGCAGTTCCAAGGACTTTCCGATCGATAGCCGTAGAAGTTGTAGTTCTGATATGGCATAGTATTTTCTTTGAACTCTAGATAAATGGAAAAGCTGCCTACAGTCTGAGGCATGTCGTTTATGCGCTGACGGAAAGCAGGACGAATGAGTTTAGTATCCAATAGCTCCAGTGTCCGCATGGGATGGGCATCAGAGATGAAATAGTCAGCAGCCATCAACTCTGTCCCGTTGATTTCGACGCCCGTAGCATGATAGTCGTCACAGACTATCTTTGTGACTTTACTCCTATTGAGCACCCGTCCACCATACTTCTCTATAGTATGAATGAGTGACTTTGCAATACTGTCACTGCCACCTGCAACACGATAGGCACTCTGGTTATAGAAGTCCATGATGAAGGCATGAGTAGAGAAGGGTGTCTTATCCTTCTCAGCTGCATAAAGCGGCAGACTACCTACCAGTACTTTCGCTAGTTCAGGGTCGGTTATGATGCTGTCAATGACCTCATTGATAGAGCGCATGAGGTATTCGGTATTGATAGCGGCATCGCTCTCTGCATGTTTCAAGGAGTGAAGCGTAGAAGCTCCTGCTACCTTCTCAACCAAATCGAAATAATGTACCAAATTTTCATACTGATGAGGAAAATATTCAGTCATCTGCCGGATGAACGCATCACGCCCTTGGGCAAAACGATAGCGACGACCATTGAGTGCAATTACCTCATAACCATCGGCATCGAGGGGCGATAGTTGGATGTCTTTCTTCACTTCAAGGTATTGCAACAGCATATCGAGCGTCTGACCATCAGCGGCACTGCCTATGAAGTGCATACCTGTCTCAAAACGGGCGCCATGACGTGAGAAGCATTGCAAACAGCCTCCCAACTGCAGACCTTGTTCCAGCACAGTGACATCGTAACCATTCTTAGCAAGAATGACGCCACAGGTCAAGCCCCCCATACCACTGCCTATGATGATAACTTTCTTTTTAGACATGCTGTTCTATCTGATTACATAATTGTTCATACCACTTGACATAATATTTCCGCATCATAGATGCCTGCGTTTGAGTGTCCCCCATCTTCTGCAAAGTTTCTTGAGTAATGGGGGCGCCCACCTCGACATGAATACGCCCTTTGTTAAGATGATAGGTACGCTTGGGCAGGATCTTGCCAGGACCATAGAGACACATCGGCGTGATGCTAATCCCAAGTTCCTGAGCGATATGGAAAGCACCCTTATGGAAACGTCCGATGCTACAATCCTTGCTGCGTGTTCCCTCAGGATAGACTGCAATGCTATAGCCTCGATCCACCAAAGAGCGCAACTTGGGCATTAATTGATCGATACCGTCAGCAACAGGATAGAATTCTGCATGACGAATAAGGAACCCATACAAGGGATTGTTCCATACCCATTCGTTGGTGAGAAATATTATGCGTGGTGAAAATATCAACTGACACGCCAAATCAATGTGTGACTGATGATTACAGATAATTACAGAAGGTCCATGACACGTAAAATCACACTTTTCTCCTTGGTCAAAAAAATGAGCCTTATCAGATATGTTATATGTAAAGCACGTTCCAGGGATACCATGACTCAACATAATGAAACGCATGGAATGATAGATAAGGCGATGTAGGTTGTAGCGTTTCTTTTCTGTCATATGGCCTATTTTGACATAAACCCATACGGCAGGAGTAATTATGCAGAAACAAAAGAAAAACACGTACAGCAAAGAATAGACTGTTCGCACGATATTTGCAATCCACCGCCAAAGACGCAGAGGGAGGCCATAAACCACCGCTAGGAAGCATAAAATCGTATTCAACACACTGATGCGGGCAAAATCTTTCCCTGGGCGGAAGTGGCTAACGCGCTCCTCGCTAGAGGGGTAATACACATCAATGGGTATCGACACTAACTGGACACCATGCCATGAGGCAAAGACCATCAATTCAAGTTCTGCCTCATAGCGCGATGTCAATAATGAGAGACCATAGAGCTTATGAAGCGGATAGAGGCGATAACCCGACTGAGTATCATCCAACTTGCGACCTGTCTGCAAATAGAACCAAAAATTCGAGAACTTATTAGCAAACTTGCTACCTCCAGAACGGTCTACACCTTCCAACTGACGACTTCCAATAATCAAAGCACCAGGATGTTTCTGGTTGGCAGTCAGGAAAAGGCTTATGTCACTGGAATAGTGCTGTCCGTCGCCATCGAGAGTAATAGCATATGAGAATCCCATCTCCAATGCACGTCTGAAACCTGCTCTCAGCGCATAGCCCTTGCCACGATTGGTGGCATATTCCACAAGTGTAATACCATCTATTTGGCGCAGTTCCACTGGCGTATTATCAGTAGAGCCGTCGTTGACAACAATGACATCGCGACACTCACGTAACACATCACGAACCACAGCAGCTATTGTCCCACCATTGTTATAGGTGGGAATCACAACACATATTCCGCGATCATGAAGTGTCTGCTTTTGTTTGTCCTTATCTTTTGGCATCATATTTCCTGGCAAGTTAATGACAGTTTAGCTAATATTACTTCTGCTGCAAGCACTTGAACCTGCAATCCACAAGTCTTACTGGCCTCATCAGAAATGATCTTTTCCATAACATATGTAACACGAGGTGTGGTCACTGGCGATATGACACTTAAGAACTTCACGTTCTTGACAGCTATGATAGTATAATGTTTCTGAGCATAGTCCTCCAACAGTTCCTTGGCTATCTGGATTATGCATACACCAGGTGTGATGGGCTCGTGAGGAAAGTGAGCCTGATAGATAAAGCTTTTCTCTTGAAGAAAAACATTGTATCGCACCGAGGAAGACGTTGTGTCTCTTTCGGTAATCACATATAGATTATTGAGTAACTTCATCTGCTATTGGAGTAAATTGATATGTAATTTGCTGGCGCTCGTTTCTATAACCATATTTACCATGCTGCAAACAACTCATCAGTTGCACAAGGTCTTTCTTTAGTACACGACGGATATACCACTTGTCCATCATAGCTATAACGCTATACAAGTGTATTTTCTTACGACAAGGGTCGTAACTAAAGTCTAGGGCAGTAATGCCAAACTCATTAAAAAGACTACCCTTAATAATACTCTTTTTGTTGACTAGTATGCACACCCCACTGATATATCCTCGAGACATCTCGATATATGCCGAATAGCGTTTCCGTTCTCCTTCATTTGTGGGGAACGACAACTGTGCACTAGCCGTTATGAAACACAACAGCAGGTCAATGCACAGCAAATATCGAAGCATTGAGAGTCTCATTAGTACGGATGTTTTTGAGGTTTATTACTGTTTTGTCACCATTCTTTTCTATCATCTCCACGCAACTTACCACAGCACATTGCGGATTGAAGTGCAACACTATCCTCTGAAATATCTGTCGCATATCCTTACGTTTGGGAATCTGTGTAGCTATCCATTCGCTATTGTTTATAGTTATTGTCGTCTTGAAAGTCTTATTATCTAAAAGACTGTTACCTACCACGCTGCTCATCATAATACGAGCTATCTCGCGGAAAATTTTGTTTTGGTTGACATCAATGACATCATTGCGTTGCTGGTTTTTCAGCAATACTTTGTCACCATTTAAAACAAAAGTGTACGTGTAAGGATTAGTATATTCCCAACGCAGTTTGTTGCTCTGCTGATAGTACATCTTGCCTTGCGCCAACATTTCCTCATTGAGCATTTTTAGGTGCTTGATCTGCACGAAATCGCACTGCAGTGTTTTCATCGCAGCTGCAGCCTGATTAACGCGTTGGCGTATCTGTGCGTCGTTAAGCGTCTGTGCCGATACTGACAAAACACATATGAAAGTCCATAGAAGTAACGAGTATTTCTTCATATTACTATATTACTATTTTGCAATTAAGAAACAACCAATCATAATAAAAGCAACACCCAGCCACTTCGCAGTCGACACCTCTTCATGGAAGAACATGATAGCTGCAAACATACCGAAGACATAACTCAGACTGAGCATCGGATAAGATGCACTGAAAGGAAAGTTTTTTACGATATAAGCCCACAACAGCGATGCAGCACCAAAGAACAATCCACATGCAGCAAACTGCCAATTGACAAGTAAACTTGTAAAAAAAACACGCGACCAGCTGAATGCAGGCATACGCATCATGGCGTATTTAAAAAACACCTGTCCACCTGTGAGCAGGATGCTCTGTAATATTGCGTATGGTATTATTCTCCACATGACAGTACGATGGCTTTAGACTTGATAACAGGAACGCTAGGGTATCCCAGTCGCTCCATAACATGACGAAATAATGGTGTTGACTCGTCGTGGCATCCTACGAGTACGGTCTTACACTTGCCGCTCTTTAGCAATAACTCGGCATCGTGCAGCGCCCACTCCATGGAGGACTCGTCTTGCGTATAGGTAACATTATACCCATGGCAACCTAATCTGATAGCTACATTGCTGCTAATCGTGTTGTGGGTGCTCTGCATGAAGAAGGTGGGCTTCAGCGTGGTTTCGCCTTCTTCTATCAACTGACGAAGCAGTTGTTCTGAACTCTCAAGACACCCCATAGAAGTGGCTGTGACAATGGCGTCAGGTTGATTGATGCCAGCTTGTTTTAGAGCCTTCAGCGACGAGAGCAGCGAGCTCTTCATAATCTTACCCATGCGACGGGCCTCTAAAGGTTTGACATAGTCACGAATCTCGGCCAGTTCATTCTCGCTATTTATTTCCACTTCCGCCAGCACATGCACGTCAGTTGTTTGAGTAGCTATTGTTGCTTGGGTGTTGTGCGGTAAGCGTGAAAAAACCAGCGACGTGTCGTTACCTCCAAAGCCAAAGGAGTTGCAAAGAATGTTTTCAAGAGGATAACTGTCAACACCCATGGTGGGAACTACCCCACCCTCTATAGGTTGCGACCAGTTGAGGTTGGCTGGAACAAATTGATGAGTCAAGGCCAACAGACAGATGACAGCCTCAATACTGCCCGAAGCGCTGGTGGTATGTCCCGTAAATGATTTAGTAGAACTGACCAACGGCATTTTGCCTGCAAAGACGCGCTGCAATGCAACACTTTCTGAGAGGTCATTATTGGGAGTACCAGTACCGTGGGCATTAACATATTGGATATCAGTTGGTTGTAGGCCGGCCTCATGTAGTGCTTCCGTCATTGCCAAATAGGCACCCTCACCGTTGTCTGACGATGCTGTTTGGTGAAATGCGTCACATGCATTACCATAGCCTGTCAAGTAAGCATGGAACTCTACCTTACGTTGCAGGGCATGTTCCTCCGTTTCCATCACCAGAAAAGCAGCACCTTCGCCGAGGTTCAGTCCTGCACGAGTAGCATCAAAAGGACGACAAGGCTCATGATCCAATATCATCAACGAGTTGAAACCATTGAGGTGGAATATGGAAAGTGCCTCTGAACCTCCCGCAACAACCATGTCACACTCGCCTGCTTCCAACAGACGGGCACCAAACAATAGTGCGTTAGCTGCGGAGGAACATGCAGTAGAGATTGTGGTATACTTCGTAAAAATGTTGAAGTAGTCTGCCATCAGACGGGTGTTGCTACCAGCACTATGATATTCCATGCTGTGAAGGGCTTCGTCAGAATGTTCAAAATCATGGAAGAATCTCTCAGTGATGTCCATGCCGGCTACTGTTGTCCCAGAAACGAGAATAAGTCGGAGAGCCTTTTCCTTTACCATCTCTGCAGAAACACCAGCATCTGCCAATGCCTGACGAATTGCCATGATACCCATCAGAGTAGTACGACTAATCAGGAGGTCGCTAACTCCCAGTAGAGTGCGCATCTCATCATTCGACATAGGAACCTCTGCAACAGGTAGTTCGCTATGGCTTGAATGGAGATAACGGATGGGGGCAATTCCAGACTGCTTTTGGCGTAGTGACTGCAACACTTGTTGCTTATCTATACCAATGGCACATACTATACCCTCACCTGTTATAACGATATGCTTCTTCACTTGGTGCGATGATTACTAACGTATTCAGCAATAGTACGAATATTCTTGAAGATAGCCCTGCCCTCTGCAGGGTTAGCCAGTTTGATACCATAGGCCTTCTCCAGTAAAACAATGAGTTCAAGGGCATCAATAGAGTCAAGCCCCAGACCTCCCCCAAAGAGTGCATTATCTGCATTAATGTCATCAGGCGTCATCTCTTCCAGATTAAGCGCTTCAATTATCTTCTCTTTTAATTCTAAAATCAATTCTTCCATATTTTATTTTCTTTTACTTTTTACAATCAGTTTTAATTCTGCTTCAAAATGACTCTCATCTTCATAGTCTATCCATCCGGTCAGCATGCTTTGCAGGCTATCATCTAAGAACGTCGAGGCCACCACTTGGTGCATCATGTATTCGTCCTTATTGGGCAAGATATAGAAAGAAGTCTCAGAATGAAAACCATTGCGGACTGCTATTTCGCCACAAACGATATTAGGCAGGGTGTAAACAAACAATGAAGGACTGGGGAAATAGCCACTGCCAAGAGTTATGCTTTTGGCATATTCGCGATCAACCCATACGGATGAAGAGTGATTAAAAAGTACCACCGCCCTGTCAGCACTTTGCTGAAGTCGAGGACAATCTTGATTTAGTAACAAATCACTGGCAACAAACCCTAATTGGCTCAGCCGATCCATCTTGTAAAACTTGGGATAAGAGCCTATATAACGCTTATAGATGTCAACTAGGATATTGTTTGCCGATGTGTCTATCTCAATTTGTTTGCCGTCAATTGTAGCCCCACTGGGGATTATTTTGACACTATGGACAACGTTGTAGTCACAACTGTGATTTTTCCCAGAATCTTTTCTGTCATCACTACTAGCATTCATATATATTGCTGCATTGCATCCTCCAAAGCCTGAGATGATTTTAACGAACGACCGCTTGCTAACACTTATTGGATTAGCAGAGATTCTGACTTTTCCTGATACGCCAACTTCGCTGAAGCCACGGGTGCCCAACAGTTCACCACGACTAATGGAATACATGGTGATGATGGTTTCAAGAATTCCAGAGGCACCTAAGGTGTGACCATAATAACCTTTCAGGGTGTTTATAGGAATAGCAGACAAACCTGAAGCAACTATTGCCCTCGACTCCATTTGGTCGTTATACATGGTAGCAGTACCATGAACATTGACAGCAGAAAGTTCGGCGAGATCTATGCCCTCGGTGACATACTTGATGGCTGTGGTACAGCCCTCTGCCTTTGGTGAAGGACTGGTAATATGATATCCATCATTGCGAATAGCACCTCTGACTATCTGCCACGAATCGGTTTCTGGTTTGTTGGCACTCAAAATCAGCGTTGCAGCGGCTTCACCCAAATTCAAGCCAAGACGTTCAATATCAAACGGACGACAAGGCTGGGGAGACAGGGCCTTTAGCGACTGAAATCCGGACACTGCGAAATGACTGATGATATCGCAGCCAACAACGATGGCTGTATCATAGCAGCCATTTTCCAACATACGTTGAGCTGTAACGAGAGCAGCCACACCAGAAATACATGCATTGCATACCACAAGCGGTGGAGTATTGATTCCTAATAATGATGCAATCCGATGAGCAGACTCTGCAGGTTGTAAGGATCCGTAATCGGCAGCGGAAAGCTGATCAATATTGGCTTTGGTGGTACTGACAATGAACAGAGTGTTAGGACTACCAGGGTCAACATGACAGTCATGTAGAGCCCGGTTGACGCTTTGATAAAGTAGCGACTCAAACCAGGTCAGCCCGCTGACTATCAGCTGCTGGCGTTGTTGAGGAGTGAATCGCGAAGCAACATAGTCATCGTCACTCCTACCCGAATAGCTGGCATAAGATGTCAGCGCAGAATGTCCCTCAGAAAGGGCGTTGTAGTTCTCTGCTGTTGTCATACCTAATGGTGACATTACATTATCTGCCAAACAATATACCATTACACATCCTCTTTTTTCTCAAAAACGTTCCATCGTTTTTGCCAATCTTCATAAAACTTTGGGCAATAGAGCACTAACTGATAATCCATGTCCATAAAAACCTGTACACTATGTCCTGTGGCTATCAAGCTCTCATCGACCGTATCGTGAATCTCGTAATCAAACACTACCTTTGCAGCTTCTGTGGGCTGATAGATGATGTCTATGCGAGGATGCATACCATATTTGATGGGTTTTTTCCACTGGAAGTTCATCTCCACCAGTGGTGCATAGTAGCCATGATCAAAGTACCCCATATAGGTCAGGTCGTACTTATTGCCAAACTCCTCGCGGGCATCCTCGAAATATAACATGTAGGAACCATGCCACACCACATTCATTGAATCGACCTCACTGAATCGGATATCTATCAATTTTGAAGCCTTTAACACCATACATTTATTGTTCTTTTACTGCAATTTTCATTTCTGTTGTCATCAACGTACAATCTCCTTGTTTTATTACAGCTGTAGCGAGTGTCATGCCAAACACTTCTTCAATCACGTCAACGGTAGTCTTTATCTGCTGTCCAACCGCAGGAAGACCTATCACCTCCAAATTGCGAATGGCTCCAATGAAGCCTATCTGAACAGCTTTCTTTAATATGTACTTATTGACATACCCAATTCGTGCAGCACATGTTTGGGCGATATTTTCTATCATTCCTGAAGCATTGAGATGACCATCCTCAACAAAAATATTATCTGCATTGATGTCCATTTCGCAAATCGTCCTGACATCATCAAAATGAACTAGTCTACTAACCATCACAAATGGCTCCTGCTGGGGAAGCAATTCATGGATGTCAATATTGCGAAGAAACGCCTCTTCTGGATGCTGATAGTCTATTGTCATATCTATGATTTCCAAAAATCAAAATAATTGTACCATTGTGCAGGATACATGGTGAGCATACGCTCTAATTCAGCTGCATAGCCATGAGCTAACTGACAGATTTGTTGCTTGCGGGGGGCCTGTTTGTCGTAGTCAAGCGGTGTGACGTATATTTTATAGCTTTTCGTGCTACTTTTCATCACATTGACCGCAAGAACATTAAGCCCTCTCATTGTGGCAACACTGAACGGACCTAACGGCAGCTTTACTTCCGCTCCTAACAACTGCGTTATTACATATTTCGGTGATCCAAAAATCCTGTCCGCAGGCATACTGACAATTTCGCCTTGCTGCAGTGCATGATCTATCAGGAACAGATGACTCATGTCATTTTTGACTGGTATCATACGAATGTTCTTGTTAGCAAACATATCCATACGATTCTCCATTATGGTCTGCTTCTCACCATAGAAAACCAATGCATTAAGTGGTTTGTCATACGAGGTTAACGTATATCCTGCCATCTCGTAATTGCCAATATGCGAGCTAAGTTGAACGAATGCAGACGCTTGACGAGTCAGGTGCTGAAAGTGTTCAAAACCTTCGATTTCTACCTTAAAATGCTTTCCGGCATACATACTGAACAAGCAATGGTTCTGATAGGTTTTCAGAAACGCTTTCACTGGTCCATATCCCCACCGTTCGCGAAAGTAATGGTAGATAGGTTTGAAGCCTGGACGGAGTAGACAGGGAGGAATAACAAAGATATAGGTAAAGATATAGACAAACCTAATGTCTATAACTTTCAATAGTTTGATGAGCCAATGGTGCATCAGGCTATTACCGTATGTCGTGCCTTTCCACTTCTTGTCTGCCACTTTTATGCCGAAACATTAACCTTACTCTCTATATAATCACAGAACTGGCTTAGCGTAGTGACTCCCTGCATCTCCTCAGGCTTTATTTTAAAGCCGAAATTCTTCTCTACAATAACAACGATGTCTACGAAGTCGAGGCTATCAATACCCATATCTTCCTTCAACTTTGCGTTGTCGGAAATCTTTTCCTCGTCAATCTCCAAATCGTCAATGAGAAATGCTTTTACTTTTTCTTCAATTTCTTGTCTTGTCATTTTTCTTGTTGTTTTATGTTTTAAGATTACATACAATAATAGAGTGACCCTGTCCTAAATGGTCGTGTATATGTTCTATTTCTAAACCTGCTCTATCTATACAAGATTGCATATCTTCTGTGTTATACATCTTGGAATTACCATTGGCCATAGCTGTAAAGTACAAACTTGTCATCGTCAGACAGAAAGCAGCTGGCTCATATTTTTGTCTATCCCAAAGCGTCTCCATAATATAAATACGGGTTTGGGGGGTCATTGCTAGCTTGGCACGATTCAAGATACTAACGATTTCATCCATACTGAAACAGTCAAGGAACTGACTCATCCAAATGGCATCAAGACCGCCTTCACGTTGGGGGAATATAGAATCAGAGTCCAACAAGTTGATGCCATGTCCATGAATACGTTCTGCACCTACTTTGCCTTTGATGTTTTCTTGCATCATGGCAATCTGTTGAGGCAGGTCGAGAATAGTGATTTCTACTTCTCTGCTATAACCAACACACTGTAAAGCCCATTTGCCAGTATTACCTCCTACGTCGTACAGAGATTTAACATGGTGCTCGTCAAAAATAATCCTTAGTGCTTCAGGGAACGATGAATCACTATAGAAATGGTCAAAATCAAACCAGCTTTTCTGCACTTGCTCTGGAAGTTGAGAAAGTCCCTCATAAATTGTTGACCATGGGCCAAAATGTTTTAATCCTTCGGCCTTGCCATTCAAAAGTGACTCTTCAAGGTTAAACCATCCTAAATAGTTTACATCATGATTAAAATTAATATTCACGCGAGTAGCAGGATCATTAAGCAAGAACCACCCAGTCTTAGATAAAGAAAAACACTCGGTATCAGGGTTTACATGTATTATTCCAATACACAGCGAAGCCTCCAATAGACATTTAACAGCATAATCAGAAAGACGGGTTTCTCGAACAATGATTTCTCTTGTTAATCCTTCTTTTGAATTTCGGATTAAATCAAGAATACCAAACTTTATCATCAAACGAGAAACCTGAAAAACAATAGGGCCAAACGCAATGAATTCTGCCAGCCTTTGTGCGTCTCGGGCTGACAAAGATTCTTTTAAATATTTTTCCTTTAATGATGGAGATAGATACATTTTACTTCGTTTTCGCTAGTTTGGAACCTAAGTCTTGCATAGCCTCTTTATAGCTATCAAATATTGAAAAATCGCGTCCTCCCTTAAATTCATCCACTTTATATGTACAAATCACTTCTCCATTTTCAACATATGCGTCGTATTCTTCATTCCACTGCTCCTTTACGGGCATTTCGTTGTTCCATCGCGCATCTTCCCAATCAAACACGACAAACATTTTGCCCTCATTCTTCATGTAAGTAGCCTTTCCCTTGTTTACTTTTATACCTCCTGCAAAAGCAAGAACAGCAATCATAACCATACAAAATGTCAAACAAAATTTTTTCATCATTTTAAAAATTTTAAGTTAGACATAATATTGATAAAACACTATAAAATTATTCTCTACTGGACAATTCCCTTTTTAGAATCCCTCCTAATGTTTTTCCTGTAAGTGCAGCCCAAACTTTCATTCGCGCAAGTTTTGTTCCTATCATGAAGGGAGGCTCTTTGCCACCTGTCAAACTTTCTACAATGAATTGAGCATTTCCTTCATTATCTAAAATTTTCGCATCACAAATGATAAAGCCTTCATCTGTAATGGTATTAATCTTAATCATTATTATATAAGATGTATTTGCATAATTTCCGATTTTATATGATTTCCCAACACCAAGATTTGCCCCAGTCATGAATTTACTAACAATTTTGGGTTTATCTTCTTCCCAGTCTTTCTCGTACTTTGAGAATTCTTCTTCGCTCATTCCGCAAATCAAAGCATCAGAGAAATCAATTTTTAAGTTCATTCTAATTCCCTTCAGATTCTTAGGAAGAGTGTTTTTTGTAACAGTCTGCGCTGTCACAAAAGAAACGAGAAAGTTTACAAACAAAAACAATAAAATTATTTTCTTCATATTTTTCATTTCAATTTTGAAATTTTACTAATTACAAGAGCACTATTTGTTCCACCAAAGCCGAACGAATTACTAAGAACGGTATTTACCTCTGTCTCTACAGTCTTAGCAGTGAGATTTAGTCCCTCAGAATATTCATCAGGATTCTCAAAGTTGATATTTGGTGCCACAAAATTGTTTTGCATCATAATAATGCTATATACAATTTCGCTGGCACCAGCCATCCAGCATTCATGTCCTGTCATTGATTTGGTAGAGCTGATAAGTGCTCGCTGGCCATGAAACAGTTTGTCGAGAGCAATTGCTTCATACATATCTCCTTGTAGGGTTGATGTAGCATGGGCATTGATATAATCAATGTCATCAAGTTCTACACCAGCATCTTTCATTGCACGACTCATGGCTATCACTGAACCATTGTCGCTTGGTTCTGAGATTCCACCACCGTTGCTTGAGAATCCATAACCCACTACTTCCGCAAGAATAGTGGCTCCACGGGCAATAGCATGTTCATAGTCTTCAAGCACAAGAGCAGCAGCGCCACCACTTGGAATCAACCCATCACGGTCTTTATCAAATGGACGACTGGCTTTTGCAGGCTCATCCATGCGGATTGAGAAAGCACCAAGAGCGTCAAACGATGCCATAGAATAATAGTTGGTTTCCTGAGCACCACCACAAAGAATCATGTCTTGAAGGCCTTGCTTTATTAGCATGTAACCCAATCCTATGGAGTGACTACCACTAGCACAGGCAGCACTGACGGTAAAATTGACACCACGCAGATGGAAAATGGTACTCAGATTCATATTTACAGTCGAGTTCATTGACTGAAAAATTAATCCATAGCCCAACATCGCCGAGTCATGTTTCTCTTCCATAATTTTGGATGATTCAATAACAGGTTTAGCGGATGAGTCATTACCAAAAATGCAGCCAACTTCGTTCTCGCGAAGATACTCGTCGCTGATTTGAGCTTGTGCAAATGCCTGACGACTTGCCATATAAGCATATTGTGCTTCCTCTGACATTCCTGCACGGGTATGTCTGTCAAGCATCTGTTTTGTAATAACAGGTGTTTCAACGATGCCTGTAAGACCTGAACGATAGCCATATTCAAGTCTCTCTGGCTGCAAACCGATACCAGACTTACCCTCATAAAGAGATTGTCTGACTGTTTCTATATCTGTTCCAAGGCAGGACCAAATACCCATGCCTGTTATTACTACACGTCTCGACATTGATAATTATGTATATAATCCCCCGTTTATGTTTATTACTTCCCCCGTTATATATGCTGCCTCATCAGATGCAAGAAAAGCAACTAAGGCAGCGACTTCTTCTGGTTTACCAAAACGACCAACGGGTATCATTTTCTTCAAATCATCCTCTGGCAAATCCTTCGTCATGTCAGTTTCAATAAATCCTGGTGCTATAGCATTTACAGTAATATTGCGCGGTGCAACTTCCTGAGCTAATGCTTTTGTTGCACCAATTAAAGCCGCCTTGGCAGCACTGTAATTTGTTTGGCCAGGCAATCCCTTCACACCTGACAATGAAGCAATATTAATAATTCGTCCACCACGTTTACGGGGCATCATATGCTTAAGCAAACATCTTGTCAGATAAAAGAATCCGTCAAGCGTAGTATCCAATACTTGATGCCAATCATCATCTGACATCATAAACATTAAATTATCACGCCTAATACCAGCATTATTTACTAAAACAGCAATATAGTCATCCGGATGAGATTGCTCCCAACAACCAATAGCCCTTTCAACTTCAGTCTTATCCGAAACATCAAACGGAAGTAATTCTGCTTTTCCTCCTACATCTTCGATTAAGGATTTTGTATCATTTGCTGAAGAATGATTAGAATTGTAGTTTATTATAATAGGCATACCAAGTGAAACCAATCTTTGGCAGATTGCTCTCCCAATACCTCTTGATCCTCCAGTGACTAGTATATATTTCATCAGCCAGTTTTGTTGCCGTTGGCTACCTTGACGACTGTTATTAATATCGCTAACCACATGAAAAAGCGTGGAGCCAATTCTGTCGCTCGCTTCACGCTCTAAAGGCTCTCGCATTGCCCGACTAGTCGAAAAGAGCAACGCGAAAGCCCCACACCGAATGATATATAGTCCCAATTACGGAAGACAATCCGAAAGGTAATATAATCATCACAAGGGGCGTTCCGTTGCTTTGTTTTTGACCAGTCGTTCGAACTTGCGAGATTCTTAGAACGTCAAATTCAAAGCGTACAGTAACGCCATTCCATATGTAAGTCCCCAACCCGACAATTTACCATAAGGATTTCCCATCGGTGTGGGAACATTTTGCAAAGGTATATTATTTTTTTTAAATTGAACTAAAAAAAAAGAGAAAAAACAAAAAAAGATAAATAATAAAGAATTATAAAAAAAAACACAAAACATGTTGTTGTATTTACTCAAAAACATTTCCAGGCAGAGCTGATGGGATTATTAGGAAAACATGGCATACAAATGCAATCTGTTACACTTCTCTCCGCCGCAACTATGAGTTGCTGGAGAAATAACAGCATATCACTTGATGGCTTGGCCAGAAACAGCCTTGAGGAGGGAGAATCAGTGAGTTGAGTCCCGACTCGTTAATAATGACAAACTTCGGCTTAGAGTTCGAACCAGTCCCCTGAATCGGGGTAGTGGTTTTTATTAGCAGTGTCATTCAACTTCTACCAGGGATAAGAATGAGGTACCCTAAAAGGCATTCAACCTATGGCAGGGTTAAGGTAAAAACCATTCCGCTCGGCTTTGCCGCTTCGTTACGAAGAACTTTTTCTATGGAAAGACATACATACTGTCTCGCTGTTGCAGCGTTGCAGTGTTGCAGTTCCCAAACAGATTCTAAGATAGTCAAAAATTAACTCTATATTTATATATAAATATAGAAGTATTTTTAGGGTATGGGAATACCTTTAAGAGAACTGCAACACTGCAACAAGTGCAACACATTCTGCCCCCCGAAAAAAATCGCAGGAAATTCGAAAAAAGTTGGGAAGCATTCGTGTACCGCAATGAAAGTTTCTTACCTTTGCAACGTCGATGAAGATGAACGACGGAGCGCCGTCGGCAGCGAAAAATTGCTTTCAGGCCTGGCAAAATTTTCTCGCTGCCCAGCGCGTAAAAATCGGACGGTCGGAATCGGCAAAGCGTGAGTTACCAACTATTTATTACTAACAATCAAGGAGGCGGCTCTCCGCTCAGGCGTGAGTCAGGGTGTGATGCAGGCCTGCTGGGATGCTGCCGGCGAGGTGATCAAGGCGTGGGCTACCGAGGGCCACAGCGTGGCACTGCCCGGACTGGGAACGATGCGCTTCGGACTGCGCTCGAAGTCGGTGGACGACGTGAACAAGGTGAAGTCCAGCCTGATTACCAGCCGACGCATCATCTTCACCCCCGATGTGGACCTGAAGGACGAGCTGAAGAACACCGCAATCGTCATCACCTGCTACGACCGCAACGGCGAAGAGGTGAAGCGCGTGACCAGCACCGACGACGGCGACATCGAGGACAACGAGAATCCCGGCAGTTCTACCGACAACCAGGGTGGCACTGACAACCAAAGCCAAGGCGGCGGCAACAGCGGTGACGAGAACCTGGGAGACGGAGATTAACGCATTCGCTAATTGATAATTGATAATTGATAATTATGAAGACGAATCGAATTGTTGAGGTAGCGGTGAAGGTGATAGTAGCCGCACTCACAGCCTTCCTGACGGCCGTCACTACGACCAGTTGTATGGGATACGGACCATTCTAGCGGGCTTCGCCCTAGTGAAACGCTACGCTAGTGAACAGTGAAACGCTTCGCTAGAGAGAAGTGAAAAAAGAAAGAAACTTCGTATGTAAGGTGCATACGAAGTTTCTTGTTTAGTTTCTACTTGTCTCTGATGGGACTTATTCCTCTTCCGGAGAAATGAGTTTGTAGCCCTTGCCGTGAATATTGATAATCTCAATCTGCGGGTCGTCCTTCAGGTGCTTGCGCAACTTGGTGATGTAAACATCCATAGAACGGGCATTGAAATAGTTGTCGTCTATCCAGATGGTCTTCAGGGCAAAGTCACGCTGCAAGATCTCGTTGGCATGCGAGCACAACAGGGCGAGCAACTCGTTCTCCTTGGTAGTCAGCTTGGTCTGCTTGTCGCCAATAACGAGCAGTTGCTTCTGAGTGTCGAAGGTGAATCTGCCAATGCGGTAAACAGAGCTCTCCTTGTTCTTCTTGCCACGAACACGGCGCAGGATGGCCTCAATACGGAATACGAGCTCCTCCATAGAGAAGGGTTTGGTGATATAGTCGTCGGCACCAATCTTGAATCCTTCAAGGATGTCTTCCTTCAGCGTCTTGGCAGTGAGGAAGATGATGGGGATGTCGGCATTGGCCTGACGGATTTCCTGAGCCAGCGTGTAGCCGTCTTTCTTAGGCATCATTACATCGAGCACGCAAATGTCGAACTTGGTCTTCAGGAAAGCCTTGTAACCTGCTTCGCCATCTGGGCAGAGCTCTGCTGTGTAACCTTTTGCTGCAAGGTATTCGCGCAACAACATTCCGAGGTTCTCGTCGTCTTCACAAAGAAGAATTTTCAGTTTTTCGTCCATAACCTTAATAATTTACAAATTAACAATCTATTTTAATTTACAATTTAACTATTTACTATTTGACTATTTACTATTTGACTATTTACTATTTGACTATTTACTATTTGACTATTTACAATTATCAATTATCAACTATCAACTATCAACTAGGCCGCAGGCCGCAAGCCGCATCAGTCTTCTTTTAATATGGGCAGTGAGATGGTGAACTTGGTACCCTTCCCTACCTCACTCTCGGCCTTGATTTCACCCTGATGCAGGTCAACCACTTTCTTGACGTATGCCAGTCCGAGTCCGAAGCCTTTGACGTCGTGTTTGTTACCGGTATGCACGCGGTAGAACTTGTCGAAGATCTTGCGGAGGTTCTCCTTCTTGATGCCCTGACCGGTGTCGCGGATGGAGAGATAGAGTTTCTGTTCGTCGTTCCAGGTGCGGATATAAATGTCGAGGGGTTCATCCTGCTTGCGGTACTTCACGGCATTGTCCATGAGGTTGGTAATGGCGTTCTGGAAGTGTACCTCATCGACGAAGATGGCTGAATCGACAGCTTCAATCTCGGTATAAATCTTACCACCCGTATGCTCTACACGCAGGGTGAAGGTCTGGGCTATCTGTTCCACCATCTCGTTGAGGTCGAGTTCCTTCTTCTTGAAGATGATGCTCTTCTTGTCGAACATGGACATCTGGAGCACTTTCTCCACCAGGAAGCGGAGGCGCTTCGACTCGTCGGTAATGACGCCGCTGAGGTGCTTGGTCATCTGCTCCGACTTGGTAACGGAGTCGTCGTTCATCATCTGTGCTGCCAAAGAGATGGAGGCTATCGGGGTCTTCAACTCATGGGTCATGTTGTTGATGAAGTCGTTCTTGATTTCCGTATAGCGTTTCTGACGGAAGATGACCACGATGGTGAAGATGAACGTGATAAGCAGTACCATTGTAAAGATGATGCTGGGAATCATGAAACGCACACTGGAGAAAATGTACGAGTTCATCTCAGGGAAGTGGATATAGACCACACCGCGCTTGGACTGCGGGTCGTTGAGGAACAACACCTGCTGATAGGTGTACTCCTTGCCTTCGTCGGAATAGTCAGGACAGCGGAACACCTCACGGCCATCGGTGGTTGACACCCTTACATGATAAGGGATATTGATGCCGTTGTTAATCAGCTCGGAACGGATATCCTGATCGAGCATACGGAAATTGAGACGTTCCTTCAAGGGTTTGTCGCTGGCGGTATAGAGGATGTTATAAACTACCTCGTCGAGCAGTGCCTTCTGATAGACATAGCGGTTACGCACGATTTCCTGCATCGACTTGGTTGCATCGGCCAGCGTGTTCTTATCCTTCCGTACGATAATGGCCTTGGGGATGGAGGCGGGCTTCATCGAGAAGGTCTTCAGCTGGAAAGAGGAATAGACGGTACCATCGTCGGCAGCTACGGCAAACTGGTGCGAATGCTTGATGGTGCCGTCAAGACCGTCAATCATCATAGAGTCTTGAGTGAAGGCCCTGCGCTCTGTGTTGTTGATGTCCTTTTCCAGGTATCTGCGAGTCTCGTTCAGCTCCATATTGTGGGAGACCTGATAGAGAGAGCGGTTCACACTCTCGTCAAACTGTTCTTTCTTCATCTTCACCATCTCATCGACATAGGAGAATTGAAGGAAGAGCAGCGCCAGGAACGAGAATCCCATGATGATGGCTATTGCCCAAATAGTAGACTTCTTCATATCGGAAGCAAAGGTAATGCTTTTCTCGATACGAAGAAGTCTTTTTGTTAATTAGTTCCGTTAATTTTAACGTCTTTAACTAATTTGAGCGGTTTTAATTAAAAATGTAGCTTTATATCGACGCCCATCTGGAACGGATTGCCACGCTGAGCGAAGTATAAGGTCTCGCCTCCGAAATTGCTATCGACAGCAAATATATTATAATTTGTGTTGGTTAAGTTGCGCCCCCAGACGGAGATGGTTACTGGAGAAAGGTCGGCGTCGATATGACCACCCAGAACGGCATAGAACTTCTGGCCATAAGTGTTGGCGGTGTCCCAATAGGTCTTGCCCTGGGCTGACACGTTGGCACCAACCGTCACGCTGCGAAGAACGCTGTTGCTGACGTCAAAACGATAGTCAGCATTGGCTGAAAGGGTGTGCTGAGGGACAAAGGGTACATAGTTGCCAGAGTAGTCGATGGGCACAATGGCCTTACCACCATCTAATGTCTGGGAAATGCTGTCGGTATATTCCTTGAATTTGGCACGGGTATAGCCATAGCTGACAGCCCACAGCATGTGGTTGTCGAAAGCACTGCCACGAAGGGTGGCCTCAAGACCGCAGCTGTAGCTCTTACCGGCGTTGACCATCGAGCGGCCAAAGCCATACTGGGTAGCAAAGACAGAGAGCTGCTGGTTGCGAATCATCATATAATAGGCGGAGAGGTCGAGATGAAGCTGACTGTCGAAGAGGTTCAGGTGGGTACCTGCCTCGAAGTTCCACGTTTCCTCGGGCTTGTACTGAATGGTGTTACGGATATTCTCATAGGTAGCCTCATCGTGAGTTATCTCTACATCGCCGCGAGCTGTCTGTGCCTGACCTTGAAGTTCTGCCTGGAGGATATCGCTGAACATCTGAATATTGAATCCTCCTGCACGATAGCCTTTGGACACGAGGGCATAGACGTTGCTTCCGGCATTGTCAATGCGATAGGTCAGTCCGATTTTGGGCAGGAACTGCTCGAAGGTAGCCTTATCCTCATGTTCCAATACGGAGCGGACATTGGCTGTCACCTTGGTACCCATTACACTTTCGTCAAGATGTGTGACGGCACTCGTAGCATAATCTATCTTAGTTCTGTTTACATCGTAACGGAAACCTAATGTAGCAGTAAGCCGATCAGTCAGACTCAGGTGACTTTCATGGAAAAAGCCATAGTTGGTCTGAGGAGTACGGAACAATCCTGGGATGGTCTCCGTATTCATGGTGATATGACAACCACCGGCACGCTCTATCATAGCAGCAGCGGCTTCGTAGCCCATTCGCTTGGCCATCGAGTTAAGCATTCCGTAGTAGGCATAGTCCTCAATGGTCTTGGAAAGGAAAGCGTTCATCTCCGGGTCGAAATAGACGGGAGCATCGGTCTTGAGCCACTGCCGGGAGAAGAAGGCGCCCACGGTACCCTGCCAGATGCCGTAGCGATGGGTCTTCAATACCAACTCCTGGGTAATGCTGTTCTGCAACTGTTTCTCCTGCAGGTGCATATAGTCTAACGGACGATAATCAATGTCCATCAGCATGTCATCGTTAAGATACTGCCAGCTGGCTGTATAGGCGAGGTCGCCAAAATTCAGGGCATAGTTAGCATTGAGTCCTGTGGTGAGCATATTACGCTTGTAGTTGCCCTGATGATTGGTAGAAGGACTGCTGGCATATTCGAGCGCTTCATCCAGTTGACCATAGGGAAAACCGTTCTGACGCACAAACTGATAATCGGCCGTGAAATCGAGCGTCAGTCGGCTGGATGGCTTGGCAACCAAACGCAGACGCCCACCAGCCTCGTCCATCTTGTCTGCACGCTCGTCAGTAAAGGAATTGCGGAAGAAACCATTGGTGCCGTTATAAAATGCTGCTACGGAAAAAGCCAACTGGTCGTTGAACTTATGATAATGGGCAGCCTCAGCATTGCGATAGAAATGGGTGCCTACACCTATCCTAATATCGGTGCCCTGATAATTCATGGGACTCTTGGTGTAGATACGAACAAGTCCGCCCTCGGTATTGATACCATAAAGGGTGCCCTGGGGGCCACGCAACACATCCACACGGTCAATACCATAGAAATGGGTGTTGAAAGTTGACTTGCTCATCAAGGGCACGTTATCGACATAAATGCCCATAGAAGGGCTGTTGATACGTGAACCTATACCACGAATATACATAGAAGAGGTATAGCGTGAACCATAGGCTGGCATCACAAACGAGGGAACGAAACAGGAGGCGTCGCGAAGGTCACGCACACCTAGCAGGGTCATCTCGCCCGATGTCAACACCGTTGAGCTCATGGGTTGTTGACGTAGTTTTTGAAATTCTTTTGACTGAGATACGACTACGACTTCGTCAAGGTCATAAACACGTGAGGAGTCGGCCAACTCGCTGACATTCTCTGCCACCGCAGGCATCAGCGAGACAAGGGCCCATACGATTACAAATGCTTTTTTCATTTACGAAATAGTTTTATCCTAAAAATTTGCGAGTGCAAAGGTACAACTTTCCCTTCACACTCGCAATCCCCATTTATGATGATTTTTACTGTCTTTTAATAGAAATACGTTGTCGGACGGCTTCAAACATCAAGATAGCAGCCGAAACGGACACATTCAGCGAGTCGCCACACCCCAGCATGGGAATGCGGATGTGAGAATCGGCAGCCTTGCGCCACTTATCGGTAAGCCCTGTGGCCTCTGTTCCCATGACGATAGCTGTAGAACGAGTCATGTCTGCCTCATAATAGTAACAAGAATCCTGTAACTGGGCGGTCAATATCTGAATGCCGTTAGCTTTCAACCAACTGATACACTGTTCGGATGTGCAGGTCACGCAGGGAACACTGAAAAAAGCACCTACGGAAGCCCTGATAAGATTGGGATTGTACAGGTCGGTCAACGGGTCGCAAACAATGACGGCATCGGCATTGGCTGCATCAGCAGAACGTAAGACGGCACCAACATTGCCTGGTTTTTCAACCTGCTCCATAACGACGACGAGTGCCCTGTCCTGTAATTGAAGGTCGTCGAGCGTCATCTGACGGGCTACAACCTCAGCAATGACACCTTCTGTGCCACCTCTGTAGGCTACCTTATTATATATATCAGTACTAACCTGGAAAATACGGGCACCATCGGCACGAGGCTCCTCTTCGCCAAAAATCTCAGGGCACCAGAAAAGCGTATCGACCACATATCCGTTGTTGATGCAACGTTCTATCTCACGACGTCCTTCAACAACGAAAAGCCCACTCTTGCGTCGTTCCTGCGACTTTTGCTGCAACTCGAGAAGGCGCTTGACCTTGGGATTCTGAGCACTAGTAATTAATTCATAATTCATAATGCATAATTCATAATGTATAATTCATAATGCATAATGCATAATTCATAATTCATAATGTATAATTCATAACTCGCTACATTCTTTGAGCCACAAAGCAGAGCAGGCATCGCTGGGCATACGCCAATCGCCACGAGGTGACAGGGAGATGCTGCCTACCTTAGGTCCGTCAGGCAGACAAGAGCGCTTGAACTGCTGTGAGAAGAAACGGCGACAGAAAGTGGTCAGCCAATGCTTGATGGTCTCTTTGTCGTAGGCATCGGCAAAGGCTGTCTGTGCCATCAGGAATATCTTGGCAGGACGGAAGCCATAGCGCATAAAGTAATACAGGAAGAAGTCGTGGAGCTCGTAGGGACCTACCAGATCTTCTGTTTTCTGCTTGATATTGCCTTCTTCATCGGCAGGCGTCAACTCAGGAGAAATCGGTGTGTTGACAATATCTATCAAGGTGTCACGCTGGGCACTGAAAGCCGGCAACAAGGCTATATAGCGAACAACGTACTGAATCAGCGTCTTGGGAATACCGGCATTGACACCATACATGGACATGTGGTCACCATTATAGGTAGCCCACCCCAAGGCAAGTTCTGACAAGTCGCCTGTTCCAACCACCAAAGCATTGAGCTTGTTGGCAAGATCCATCAATATCTGGGTTCGTTCACGAGCCTGTGAGTTCTCATAGGTGGCATCATGGACGCTACTGTCGTGGCATATATCCTTGAAATGCTGGATGACCGCATCAGAGATGGAGATTTCCATCTGCGAGATGTTGAGGGTCTGCATGAGGGATGCTGCATTGTCGTGGGTACGATCCGATGTGCCGAATCCGGGCATCGTCACACCCACAATACCCTTACGGTCAAGTCCTAACTTATCAAAGGTCCGAACGCACACAAGGAGTGCCAAGGTGGAGTCAAGGCCACCGCTGATGCCAATTACCACATTCTGGCAATTGGTGTGTATCAGGCGCTTGGCAAGACCGGCAGTCTGGATGTTCAGTATTTCCTCGCAGGTATCAGCCATCTCAAGATCAGACGGAATGAAAGGGTGTGCATCGATAGCACGGGCGAGCGTGAACGGATGGTCGCCAACAACAGCCTTTGCCTCTATAATCGTGGCATGTGCATTGCGCTGTGCATTGATGAAGGTGGAGTTGGAATGACGCTCGGTACGAAGCCGTTCCACGTCAATCTGCGCGTACTGAATCTGAGGCTGGAACGAATAGCGTTCACCTTCAGCCAGGATACGTCCATTCTCGAAAATCATGGCATTGCCACCATAAACCACATCCTGCGTAGATTCGCCAAAGCCACAAGAGGAATAGACATAACCGCTTATGGTACGTGCACTCTGCTGAGCAAGCAAAGAACGCAGGTAACAGTGTTTCCCGATAAGCTCATCGCTGGCAGAGCAATTGAAAATGATATCAGCACCAGCCATCGTCAGGTTGTTGCTTGGAGGAATAGGTGCCCAAACGTCTTCGCAGATTTCCACACCGAAACGGACACCACCATACGTCTGGAACAGCTTAGGTTCTGCTGAAAGCGTGACAGGATTACCTGCGAGATAGATTTCCGAGGGGTTCAAGTCCTGAGCGGAGGCGAACCAGCGTTTTTCATAGAACTCATTATAGTTGGGCAAATATGTCTTTGGTATCACACCCAGCACATTTCCACCCTGAATGACAACGGCACAGTTCAGCAACAGACTACCACCCTGGACTGGCATTCCAACGATGCAGATGACATCCAGCTTACGGGTAAAGTCCAGTAACTCGATAATACCTTCTTCTGATTTGGACAACAAGAGCTGTTCCTTGAAAAGGTCCTGACAGGTATAACCTGTCAAGCTTAACTCCGGGAAACATACCACCTCTGCCCCTTCGTTGTCAGCCAGTGCAATGAGGCGCTCTATTTCCTTCACATTGTATTCTACATCAGCTACCTTAACGGCAGGAACGGCAGAAGCCACTTTAATGAAACCGTACTTCATATCATTAAACATTAACCATTAACCAATAACCATGAACCAATAACCATGAACCCTCTATGGGATGAGGAGCGAGGAGTCACCATAACTCAGGAAACGGAAGTCGTGAGCCAGGGCATAGTCGTATATCTTATGCCAGTCGCCCTTGACAAAGGCACTGACCAACAGCAACAAGGTTGACTGAGGCTGATGGAAATTGGTGACCAGCATCTTCACAATTTTATAGTCGTAGCCAGGGGCTATGATAATCTGGGTGGACGAATGGAGTACCGTCAGTTCATGACGGACCATCCAGTCTCTCAACGCCGTCAGTGCTTCCATGGTGCCAGGCAACTTCTCATTGGGTGCCGTTTCTGCGCCATAGGGTTCCCACTGGTTGACATGAAGCTCTTCCTCTTTGATGTCAGGATTGCGAAGAATCTTCATTCCCATATAATAGAGACTCTCCAAAGTGCGCACACTGGTAGTTCCTACAGCAATAGCGTGACCCTCATGAGCAAGGAGACGCTCGATAGTATGTCGGCGTACAGCGACAAATTCAGTATGCATCTCGTGTTGTCCAATGGTATCGCTCTTGACAGGCTTGAAAGTACCGGCGCCCACATGGAGCGTCAATTCTTCACGTTCAATACCATGAGCATCCAACTCGTCGAGCACACGGTTTGTAAAGTGCAGACCAGCCGTAGGAGCGGCAACACTGCCTTTTATCTTGGAATAAACAGTCTGATAAGTAGTCTTGTCACTCTCCTGTGTCTCACGATTCAAATAGGGAGGAATGGGCAGTTCACCCATGGCGTCGATAATCTCGGCAAAAGAGCGTCCCCCACTCCATTCGAAGTCTATCCACTGGCTTGTTCCGTGTTCACCACGACGGGTGGCCTTGACAAGGATGGTCTCCTCCTGAATGGTAATGGTACGGGAAAGTGTGCCCTCTCTCCATTTTTTCAGGTTTCCCACCAGGCAAAGCCATGAACAACGCTCGGTAGTCTGGAACATCTGTTCGTAATCGGCAGGTTCTGCCGGTTCTAACAAGAAGACTTCGATGAGCGCACCCGTCTCCTTACGGAAATGAAGGCGCGCCTGAATAACCTTGGTGTTATTAAAGACCATCAGGGCACCTTGTGGCAAAAGGCTTGGCAGGTCACGGAAAACAGATTCCGACACCGTGCCGTGCCTATAGACAAGCAGTTTCGAACTGTCACGCTCTGCCAACGGGAACTTGGCAATACGCTCGTCGGGTAACTCGTAATTATATTCACTAATATGTATTTCTTTTGTCTTCATCATAACGGTGTGCAAAAATCAGACACAAGCCATGTAACATCCGCGACACAGTGCAAAGACTATGGTAAGCAGGAACACGACAATAGGAACAAAACAGAGTCGTTCACTATAAACAGCCGGAATGGTTATCTTGCAATAGAGCCGGTAGATGCAATAACCTACTATGGATCCCCAGATGAGTCCCACCGTGATATCGCCAGGATAATGAACGCCCAGATACAGGCGCGTCCAGCAGTTAACCAGGGAATAGCAAACGAGGGTGACGACAAGCCACCGACGACGCATCAGTAAAGAAAAGAACAAGGCTATCGAGAAGGTGTTGCTGGCATGAGCAGAAAAGAACCCATAATTACCTCCACGATAGTTGTCAACAGTATCTATCAACATCCCTATCTGAGGATCGTGGGTAGGACGCCAACGGGCCACTAGGGGCTTGACAATGGAATCGTCGAAGCCTCCGGCACATAATACGCACAAGCCTGCTGCTGCCACAACAAAAAGGATGTCCTTTTTGGTCATGTTGCTTTTTATAACCACATAAAACAGAGCAAGATAAAGGGGTATCCATGTCTTGGCATTAGTAAGGGTCATGACCACATAATCCAAGAATACAGAGTCGCTGCCATTAAGCATCAACAACAGGTGCTTGTCGAATTGAATCAGTTCTTCCATAATCAAATAATTTCTATTTCTTTTGTTTCTATCCAGCCTTCTTTACCATCGGCTACTCGTATTTTCTTCCAACCACGCATGGTGGCATCTGTAATATTCACTTTGGTTCCTTCATGAAGGATAAACAAATCTGTACCATTCTTTGAAGGAGTGCTCTTCACATTGACAGCAGAACGCATGATGATGGCTCCAGAACGATAGACGAACGCCTTCTTCTGTTGCCAAGCAAAAAGGTTGCTCATCAAGAAGATGATGACGAAGAACAACCCGCCAAAGAAACCTAACTTACGAAGCCAAACGGGATTGGCAAAAAGATATGCCAACGCCAGAATGATAGCAGCTACCAAGGAGATGAGTGCCATACGTGCCCAAGCATCAACACTCATCAGGTTTACCAATGAGCGATACCAGGTAACGAAGAACATCTCGGATTCAGGTACAATCTTGTCAATGGTCTTGGAACGAGCCATTTGCAGATTGAAACGGATATCTTTATCGCCTGGAGACAATAACAGAGCACGCTCGTAATTCAACACGGCCAAAGTGATATTGTCCATGCGGTAATAGCAGTTGCCTAAATTATAATATAATTCAGCAGATACTCCTTTCTTCAACAATTGCTCATACTGCTGGGCGGCTTTCTGATAATGTTCCTGTGCGTAGGTACTATCAGCTTCTGTCTTAGTCACAGCACCAGCCATCATCGGAACAGAGAGCAGGAGTACAACAAGAACAACGAATGGAGCGCGTCCACTCTTTTTCATGGTTGTGGCAATCTGTGTAATAGCCGTCATAGCACTTTCGTAAACTTTATTCATATTTCCTGTAGCATCACCGGGAGCATAACGGGCAAACTCGCACTCGTCCAAAGCCCCAATGAACTGCTGGATGGTTTCAGAGGAGATTTGATGGGCGGACAGTTGCTGACTGATATTCTCACGCGACAATTGCTCTACAGGCATATTCAACTTATCACCGACATACCCCCAAAGGGCACGCAATACCTCATCATAGAATTCGCCTTGTTTTCCTTCCTTCATCAGGCGGGAAGCCTTTTTCAGACGCTTCGTAGCCACCTTATTGGCCTTGCCAGCACGCTGTTTCACGACATTGGCATTTTCTATGGCACGACGGCGGAAGATGATAAACAGGGAGATAAAGCCTAATAACAAGACGGCCAAGATGGTCCAATAAGTAGTGGAGCCAAAGAAGAAATCATTGATGCCACGCTGACGTGTCATACCTGTCTTGATATAATGGATATCGCTATTCAGCAATTTCACGTCTTCCTGACCATTAAAGGTAGCCACCGTTCCCGTACCATCTCCTTTGGCTACGCTAAGTTTGAACGATTCTGTCTTGACAGTCTTATAAGCATTGGTACGCGTATCAAAATAGATGTATTCGATAGCAGGAATCTCAAACTCGCCTTGATGGCGTGGCACAGCTAGGAAGTCGTAAATGATAGAGCCTTCAAGACCTTGTGTTGTCAGCTTTGTGTTATCCGTCACCTTGGCATCATAGCTGTCAAAGTCCTTAGGGAATTTCACAACAGGCTGTTTCAGTAGTTTCATGTTACCGACACCATTCACGACAACCCGCAGTTTCACTGGATCATTAGCCTTCACCTGTGTCTTGTCAAGACTTGCCGAAATGGTAAACTGTCCTACGCCTCCGGAAAAGTTGGAAGGACGCTGAGGAAGCGGATCAACCTGAATGGTGATGCCTGGTGCCGTAATCTGTTTCTTGACCTCTATATATCCAGAACCACCATTGAAAAAGGCCTCAAAAGGATCGACATTACGGTTTTGCTGAACAACCAAACCTTCATAAGTAATGCTAGGGATTTCTAATTTCCCTGTTGCTTGAGGGAACATGACATATTGTTGCCATGTGACCGTTTTGTAGGGACGACCATTGAAAGTCTCTACCTTGAAACTCTTTTCGGCGGGAAGTGGAACCTCACGGGTATAGAAACTTTTAAGGTCGGCCATCTTACCATTCAACTGGGTAAGTCCCACCAAGGTATATACCTTATAGGTAAGAAGAATAGGTTCCTGTTCACGGACATGCTGTTTGGAGGCACTAACCTTGATGAACAGGTCGGAACCAGAAATAGAACTGCCTGCAGGGCGTATCTCCTCGCCTGCCCTGCCCTGCTGACGACCACCTTGTCCACCACTCTGGGCCTGACCACTAACCTTGATGCGCAACTCATTGGAATGGATGGTTTTCCCACCCACCTGTGCCTGTGCCGGGGGAATGGTAAAAGAACCATTCTTATTGGCTGATAAGATATAGGTATAGGTGACTGATGACGAACTGGACATGTGTCCATTTACCAATTGATAACTGGATTGTGTAGAGGTACTTGGTCCCATCAACACATCGAATTCCTCAGGGATATTTCCTGCACGGAATCCTTTTACATCATCTGTATTGACCGTATAGGACAGACGGAACTGCTCGCCCACCGCCACTTGCGACGGAGCACGACCCGTAATCTGTTGCGCCATGACAACCACCACTGCGGTCAAACATAATATCAGTATGAGGTATCTCTTCATTTTATATCCTTTCTTCTAATTACCAGTTCTTTTGCAACGAGCGACGATTAGGCTGCTGCAGAGCTTTCTTCATACGTTCCTGCGTCTGCTTTTCCTCCTGGATAGCTGCATTCAGCATCTGCTCAGCATTCTCTTTGCTCATTTGCTGTTTATCCTGCTGCTGTTGCTTCTGATCCTGCTTTTGCTGATCTTTCTTGTCTTGATCTTGCTTCTGCTGATCTTTTTTATCCTTGTCTTTCTGGTCTTTATTATCCTTGTTTTGCTGATTTTGCTGGTCCTGATTCTGTTGCTGTTGCTGACGCTTACAAAGTTCCAGATTATAACGAGTCTCGTCATCAGCAGGATTATTACGCAAAGACTCCTTATAAGCTTCAATGGCCTGAGCGAACTGTTTCTGTCCCTGACAGACTACACCAATATTGTGATAAGCCTGCGACTTACGGATGGGATTGGTTTCCAACTTGGCAGCTTGTTCAAACTGGCTGACTGCTGCTGAGTCTTTTCGTTGTCCAAGTAATGCGTTGCCCAAATTAAATATGGCCTGTGCATTGCGTGGATTCTTCTCAACGGCTTTACGATAAGAGACTTCTGCCTCAGCATAATTACCTGCCCAGAACTGCTTATTACCTTGTCTAACTAACAAACGGTCTGTCTGCGCCTGAATAGTCGTTGACACCAACAAAGCAATCAGTATGGCAACTACTTTCTTATTTCGTTTAAAGAGTGATACATTCTTCAATAACGGGTTTTTAACATCGAGGATGCAAATCTCAATAATCAATAGCAAAAGGACAATAATGCCAACTGCCTGAAATTGCTCGTCATAATCACTATAAACGGTACTTTCAATTTCCTTCTTCGCCAGTTTGCTAAGCTCCTGATCCAATTGGTCCTGAGCATTACTGTTATTCTCTACATGGATATAGGCACCACCGCCAGCCTGTGCAATTTCACGACACATTTGTTCGTTCAATCCTGTCATCACAGTCTGACCGGTATTATCCTTCATATAGTCGCCGTTTCCTGTAGGAATAGGTGCTCCCTTGGTAGAGCCGACACCTAAGATATATACACGCATACCCTTATCTTTTGCTTCCTTGGCGGCTTCCAATGCTCCACCTTCATGGTCTTCACCATCAGTAATGACAATGATAGCCTTACCAACTCCTTCTTGTTGGGTAAAGCTATGGGAAGCCATCGAAATGGCCTTGGCAATGTCAGTTCCCTGTGTGGCAATCATAGAAGGCGAGATGCTCGACAGGAACATCTTGGCACTCACATAGTCACTTGTAATGGGTAACTGGATAAAGGCATCACCCGCAAAGACTATCAGACCTATCTTGTCGTTGGTAAAATTATCAACGAGGTTCTCCACCATCATCTTTGAGCGATCCAAACGACTAGGAGCAACATCTTCTGCCAACATTGAATTGCTCACATCGAGGGCTATAATGGTTTCAATGCCTGTACGTTTTTCCCGATTAATCTTGGTACCAAACTGCGGACGGGCTATCATGACAATCAGCAATGCCAATGCAGTAAGCAATAAAGAATATTTGACCAACGGTCGGAAGCGTGATACATCCGGCGTTAACTGACGCACCAGCTCACGGTCGCCAAACTTACGCAAACGTTTCTTCTGCTGGCGTACCAACAGGAAACGCAATATCGCCAATAGTGGTATCAGCGCCAATGCATATAGATATATAGGGTCTTCAAATCGAAACATTGAGTATATTTACTATTTGACAATTTACTATTTACTATTTAACTATCTATGGGAGTTTGCGGAATATCGTTATTCGCAACAACATCTCAAGTAGCAGCAAGAGGGCAGCAAGGATAGCATAAGGCTGATATGCCTCATAACGTTTGCTGAACTTCTTGACATTCAGTTTTGACTTCTCTAACTTATCAATCTCCTTGTAAATCTGCTGTAATTCACGATTATTGGTAGCCCGATAGAAGTCACCATCTGTGGCAGAGGCTATCTCGCTGAGCGTCTTTGTATCGATCTCAACTGGAATGTTCACATATTGAATACCTCCTGCAACGGTCATCGGATAAGGGGCTACCTTGTTGGTACCCACACCAATGGTATAAACACGGATACCAAAACTTTTGGCAATCTCGGCAGCTGTCATGGGCGAAAGATCACCACGGTTATTAGAACCGTCAGTAAGCAAGATGACCACTTTACTCTTTGCTTTCGAATCCTTCAATCGTGAAACAGCATTGGCCAATCCCATACCGATGGCAGTACCATCCTCTATCAAACCACGCTGGGCGATATCTGTACGTACATTTTGTAACAGGTTAAGTAGCGAGGCATGATCCGTCGTCATCGGACATTGCGTAAAAGCCTCACCCGCAAAGATGCTCAATCCAATATTATCGTTTGGACGGCCGATAATGAAATCGGCTGCAACCTGCTTGGCTGCTTCCATTCGGTTTGGTTTTAAGTCCTCTGCTAACATAGAAGTCGATACGTCCATAGCCAACATGATGTCAATACCTTCCATCGTCTTGTTCTTCCACGAATTCTGCGTCTGTGGACGAGCCAGGATAATCACTAAAAGAACAAATACTGCCAACCGCAAAATCAATTGCACGGGCATCAGTTTTACTTTCCATGATCGGGGGGCAAAGCGATATGCAAAAGTATCACTGAGCCGTATGGTAGGCTCACTTTTCTTCCTGTACATCAGATACCAAACCAGATATGGTATGATGAGCAGTAATAGAAACAGATATTCTTTATTGGCAAATTCCATTGTTTATATTCAATTCAATAATTGGTAGATGCTGTAAATAACATAGCAGAATAGCAATGTAGAGACTGTCATTACACTCCAGATTACAACTTTAAGTACGCGACGAGTCTTCTGAGAACGCTGGTCTTCTTCTGACAATTGAGGCTTTACAGTTTCCTCAGTTGGTTGATTTTCCAACTTTGTCTGATTGATAAAGTCTATCGCATTTACCAAGTTAGCATCGTTTTCATTAATCATCGTTGAATACTTTGCGAATTTCACAAGGTCTGCTGTCATAAAGAGTTGTCGCAATTCACTAAGACCCTGCTGGTCATCATCTGCCATCAGACGCTCAATGATTTCCGTACTAGTCATCTCCATTGCGGAAAATCCATAGCGTTCCTCTATATATTTACGCAATGTATCCGTTAGTTTGGTATAATACTCCTTCTGATTCTCCGAGCTCACCATTTTGTCTGCCTTGATCTGATCAATCTCTTTCATGGCCTTCTGGTGAGGCAACAAGCGTTTCACAATCTTGATACGAGCAATAATAGGCTTGTTGTCGCGTAAACGCAAATAAAGGTAATAAGCAAGAGCCAACAGGACAAGCATCAGAATGCTGAGCCAGAAAGACAAAGACCAGTCACTCCATTGGAAAGGATTGTCTTGAACATCTTTGGGACCAAAGAACTTGTCAAGCTTGGTGGTGTCAACCTCTACTTCTACAACTTTCAATGCCAGACTTTTACTCTCAACAGTCTTTCCATTTACCTTTACCTTGAACGGTGGAAGATAATAGAGGTTACCATCAAAAGAGGTTAACGTCAACAACAACGAATGGCCAGTAGGATGCTCAACATTAATGACCTCAACTCCGGCAACAATCTGCTGACGTGGTTGGAAAACAGGCATTTCAATCTTTGCACCTTCAGCAGCCTGCACAGTCATCGTGACTTGTGCCTGCTCACCTATCATCATTTCTATCGGGTCTATCTTAACCTCCACACTTGCCTGTGCAAAAGTCAGAAAAGCATGAATTATCAGACCTATCAATAGTAGCGTTCTCTTCATCAACTTCTTTGTTTAAACAACGTCAGCAAAGCCTTGACATAGTCTTCGTTAGTGGCAATACTGACAAGGTCTACATTACTCTTATTTACAATCTCGTGCAATTGTTGTTGACGATTTCTCCAATAGTTCTCATGAGCCTCACGCAGTTTCCGACTTCCAGTATCTATGTACTGTTCATGTCCTGTCTCAGCATCCACAACACGCATCAGACCAACATCAGGCAATTGACGCGCCAAAACGTCATAGACCTGCAAAGCCACCACATCATGTTTACGATTGCATATCTGTAAGGTTTGCAGAAAATCCTGTCGAACATAGAAGTCACTGAGTATGAACGCTGTACATCGACGTTTGGCAACACTAGTCAAGAACTCTAATGCCTGCTTGACATCAGTTCGTCGCGATTCCGGGTGAAAGTCCAGCATCTCACGGATAATGTAAAGAATATGCTTACGGCCTTTCTTGGGAGGGATATATTTCTCAATCCTATCAGAAAAGAATACAACTCCAATTTTATCATTGTTCTGAATAGCCGAAAAGGCAATGGTCGCAGCAATCTCTGTCACCATATCGCGTTTCATCTGACGTTGGGTTCCGAAATCCAATGATCCACTGACGTCTATCAACAGCATCACTGTCAACTCACGTTCTTCCTCAAACACCTTAATATAGGGTCTATGGAAACGTGCCGTCACATTCCAGTCAATATCGCGCACATCATCGCCATACTGATATTCTCGCACCTCAGAGAAGGCCATACCTCTACCCTTAAAGGCAGAATGGTATTGCCCTGCGAAGACGTTTGAACTGAGACCACGAGCCTTAATCTCTATCTTCCGAACTTTCCTTATGATATCGTTTGTTTCCATCAAGGAACTTCCACCTTATTGATGATTTTTGAAACGATTTCCTCACTCGTCACATTGCTGGCCTCTGCTTCATAAGTAAGTCCAATGCGATGGCGCAATACGTCATGTGCTACCGCACGAACATCTTCTGGAACCACATAACCACGACGTTTGATAAACGCATAAGCACGTGCTGCCTTGGCTAGATTGATAGATGCACGAGGTGAACCACCAAATGAAATCATCTCCTTCATATCCTTTAGGCCATAACGATCTGGATAGCGAGTTGCAAATACGATATCGGCAATATATTGCTCAATTTTCTCGTCAATATATACCTCACGAACTACTGCACGCGCATTGACTATCTCACTGGCAGTCGTAACAGGTGTTACGGTAGGCAGCGCTCCAGCAATATTCTCACGAATAATCTTCTTTTCTTCGTCAATTGTCGGATAACCGATAACTACCTTCAGCATGAAACGGTCCATTTGTGCTTCAGGCAATGGATAGGTACCTTCTTGCTCGATAGGATTCTGGGTAGCCATCACCAAGAAGGGATTGGGCAGATTGAAGGTCTCACTGCCGATGGTTACTTGTTTCTCCTGCATGGCTTCAAGAAGTGCACTCTGCACCTTTGCTGGAGCACGGTTAATCTCATCTGCCAACACAAAATTAGCGAATACAGGCCCCTGTTTTACCAGAAAGCGTTCATCTTTCTGAGAATAAATCATGGTACCTGTCACATCCGCAGGCAACAAATCCGGTGTAAACTGTATGCGACTATAAGATGCATCTATCAACTGGGCCAATGTCTTGATAGCCAACGTCTTTGCGAGTCCAGGAACGCCTTCCAGCAAGATGTTGCCATCACTAAGCAGGCCTATCAACAAGGAGTCTACCAAATGTTTTTGTCCTACAATTACACGATCCATTCCTGTCACCAGATTCGTAACGAATCCACTTTGTTGTTCTATCCGAATATTCAATTCACGGATGTCAATAGCTTCTGCCATAATATTTGAAATTTTACGATATACTTATTTGAGATGCAAAAGTACTCAATTAACACGTTATTGCGTACAACTGCATACCTAAATAATATTAAAAAAGTTTCCTAAAACTTACATTTTAAGAAACTTTCAACTATTCTTTCAGCCTTTTCGCTTTTTCTTGATTTTCAATTTAGGAATTTTGATAACTTGTCCTTCCTTGATTTTAGGGTCTCTAGGCAAGTTATTATACACTTCCACATAACACTGCATGTCTGGTCCTAGATGGGCGCGACAAATACTATAAAATGTCTGACCGGGAAGTACTGTTACCTCTTCTGCTGTACCTACAATACGGTAGGCCCCTAGCCTTACACGTTCATCTTTGGCAGCATATGGATCAATATCTTCAATAGTTTCCTTCACTTCCTGTTCAGCAGGCTCTTCCTTCTCGGAAGGAACTTCTGTCTGAACATCAGATATAGCGGGTACTTCAACATCAATAGTATCTTTCATGACTGCTAGAGTGTCCACAGACTTTGCTTGAAGCGTTTTTTCCTTATGAACTTCTTTGGGGGTTTTGGCTATTTTATTCATGGCATACTGATAGCCTCCGTATGCCGACAAGCCCATCAGAAGAACAACGAAAACAGCACCTGACAACCATTTTATCCACGTAAAACCGTTGGACTCCTCCTCTATCTCAATATCCTCCGCCAAAGGTCCCTCTTCAGTTGGTTCTTCATCTATAGGGGTAGCAACTTCATGCTCTTCTACTATAGATTCTACCATAACAGGCTCCTCTTCTGCAAGGGTAATCATAGGAGCGTCCTCAACAACAGGTTCTTCTACAGTTTCTGATAGTTTTTCTAATGGTGTAGCCTCTTCCTCAGAATTAACTGTTTCTTCTTCATCATCGGCAGCTATATCTTCAAAATCAACACCATCATTGAGTACGACAGTATCAAACTGGGAGAAAGGCTTATTTACCAGTTCTTTCATCACGGTGTCGGGGGTAAAGGTCACCTTAGCATGACTATCAATCATTACACGCTCACCAGTTCGCACACTAACACTCTCGCGTGCTTCAACACTGATAATTTTGAAGGTTCCAAACCCCTTAATTTTCACCAACCCGTCTTCTTCCAAACGTTGTTGGATGATAGCAAACATATCAGTAGCAAACTTGTTCGCTTCCTTCTGATTCAGTCCACTTTTCTCAACCAGTATTTTGGCAATTTCCTGTATTGTCAACTTTCCCATACTTATTGACCTCCTTTCAGTTTATCCCTCCAAGTCTGGTTTGGTTTGAAATTTAGTACCAACTTGGGAGGTACCAGCATACGTTGCCCTGATGACGGGTTAACCATAATACGCTCCATCTTTTTCCTGGTCTCAAAGACACCGAAATTAGGTATGATTACCGCATTCCCTTCTTGAAAAGCATCACCCATCGCATCAATCAGGTTGTTCACCAGTCGCTGGGTATCTTTCGAAGCATAATTAGTACGCTTCGACAGTTCTGCTATAAATTCTTTATTATTCATATCTCGTTGTGGCGTATAAATCAAATTCTTCTGCATCTGTGATGCGAACTTCATAAAAAGCTCCTATTTTCAAGTCCTCCTCAATCGCGATCAACACCTCAGGATCAACCTCTGGCGAACAGAATTGTGTACGTCCCACCCAATAGTCACCCTCTCGTCTATCGATAATCACACGGAGTGTCTGTCCAATTTTCTCTCCCTCTATTTCTGCACTGATATGTTGCTGGACACGCATCAGTTTATCCAACCTTTGTTGTTTAACCTCTGCTGGCACATCGTCTTGGTAGTGTTTCGCAGAATAAGTTCCATCCTCTTCGGAATAGGCAAAGGCCCCCATGCGTTCAAAACGTGCCCATTTTGTAAATTCCAAAAGTTCCTGGAAATCCTCTTCTGTCTCACCAGGGAATCCCACCATTAGGGTTGTGCGAATGTGAATACCGGGAACTTCACGACGCATCCGACGTATCAACTCATACGTTTCCTCCTTTGTAACGTGTCGCTGCATTCGTGTAAGCATATGATCAGAAATATGCTGCAAGGCAATATCCAAATACTTACACACATTACTATTATCACGTATCACACGTAACAAGTCCCATGGAAAATGAGCTGGATAGGCATAATGCAAACGAATCCACTCTACACCCTCAATGGCAGCCATCTGCTCTATCAGTTCTGCTATATGCTGCTTGCCGTCAATATCAATACCATAATAAGTCAACTCTTGAGCTATCACTTGAAATTCCTTGGTTCCTTGACTAACTAGATAACGAACCTCGTCCAATATCTCATGCATCGGTCGGCTCCGATGCTTTCCTGTAATAATTGGTATCGCACAATATGCACAATGACGGTCACAGCCTTCTGCTATTTTCAAATAAACATAATGGCGCGGGGTAGTAATATGGCGGGGAGCATTTTCAAGATTATCCAGTTTTTCTAAATCCTTCAGAAGTTGCTTATAATTAAACTTTCCATACCAACCATCCACTTCAGGGATTTCCTTTTCCAAATCAGCCAGATAGCGTTCGGAAAGACACCCCATTACATAGAGATGTTTCAGTTGTCCTTCTTCCTTAGCCTGCGCCAATTCCAAGATTGTATCTATACTCTCTTGCTTGGCATCCTCAATGAAGCCACAAGTGTTCACCACAGCAATATCGCCTTGTGGGTTTTCCGCATCATGAGTTACATCATAGCCATATTTCTCAAAGAGTCCCATCAGTGCCTCTGAATCAACAAGGTTCTTGGAACACCCTAAGGTAATAATATCTATGGACGGTTTCTTATTCATTCTTAAACAATGAGTCTACAAACTGCTGACGATTGAAAAGCTGTAAATCCTTCATACCTTCACCCAGTCCGATATACTTTACGGGCACTTTCAACTGATCAGAGATACCAATAACAACACCGCCTTTTGCGGTACCATCCAGTTTGGTGATAGCCAGAGAGGTAATCTGGGTGACTGCTGCAAACTGCTTGGCCTGTTCAAAAGCATTCTGCCCTGTGGAGCCATCCAGCACGAGCATCACCTCATCAGGAGCATCAGGCAACACCTTCTTCATCACCTCCTTAATCTTCTTCAACTCGTTCATTAAGCCAACTTTGTTGTGCAGACGTCCCGCAGTATCTATTAAAACCACATCAGCACCATTGGCTTTGGCACTCTGTAAGGTATCGAAAGCTACAGAAGCAGGGTCACTTCCCATCTGCTGTTTCACGACAGGTACACCAACACGCTCACCCCAAATACATAATTGCTCAACGGCAGCAGCACGGAATGTGTCAGCAGCCCCCAAATAGACCTTCTTGCCAGCCTGCTTAAACTGCCAAGCCAATTTGCCTATTGTTGTGGTTTTGCCTACGCCATTGACGCCAACCACCAGAATCACATAGGGTTTATGGTCAACTGGTAAGTCCCAATTATCATTATCGTCAGAATTGTTTTCTGTCAAAAGAGAAGCTATCTCATCACGCAGGAGAGCATTAAGTTCACTTGTGGACACATACTTGTCACGGGCCACACGCTCTTCTATGCGTTCTATGATTTTAAGCGTGGTCTCAACACCTACATCAGAAGTAATCAACACTTCTTCCAAGTTGTCTAACACGTCGTCATCCACCTTCGACTTACCAGCCACAGCACGTGCCAATTTATCGAACACACTGGACTTGGTTTTCTCTAGCCCTTTATCCAGTGTTTCCTTTTTTTCCTTATTGAAAAATCCAAAAATACCCATATTACAATATTATATCGAGTGCAAAGTTACGAATAAGCGAGCAAAATGCCAAAAATTTTATGTTTTTTTCGAGCGTGGGTAACTTCGACTCCTGTCTCACAATTGCCAAAAAATAAGGCTGCAATCAAACATTGCAGCCTTAAATTTATCATTACACTGAAATATTAGTTCTTAAAGAAGTCCTTAACAGCCTCGTTAGGAACCATCTGCTCGTCAAAGATGTAAGCACCAGTCTTGGGGCTCTTTACCATCTTGATAACCTTTGTGTAAGCGCGACCATCCTTTGAGC
>CACXTX010000039.1 GCA_902770635.1 uncultured Prevotellaceae bacterium
CGTGCTCGATACTGAGGTTTACTCTAACACCGGTGGTCAGGCTTCTAAGGCTACTCCTCTTGGTGCTATCGCTCAGTTCGCTGCTCAGGGTAAGCGCATTCGCAAGAAGGATCTCGGTATGATCGCTACCACCTACGGCTATGTCTATGTCGCTCAGATTGCTATGGGTGCTGACCACGCTCAGACCCTGAAGGCTATCCGCGAGGCTGAGGCTTGGCACGGACCTTCTATCATCATCGCTTACGCTCCCTGTATCAACCACGGTCTGAAGGCCAAGGGCGGCATGGGTAAGAGCCAGGCTGAGGAGAAGAAGGCTGTCGAGTGCGGTTACTGGCACCTGTGGCGCTACAACCCAGCTCTGGCTGAGGAAGGCAAGAATCCGTTCTCACTCGACTCTAAGGAGCCGAACTGGGCTAACTTCCACGACTTCCTGCTTGGCGAGGTTCGTTACCTGTCAGTGAAGAAGGCTTATCCTAACGAGGCTGAGGAACTGTTTGCCGAGGCCCAGAAGATGGCCCAGCTCCGCTACAAGACTTACATCCGCAAGTCACAGGAGAACTGGGAGGATTAGTGAGCGTAATGCCAAGCTTGCTTGAGCATTACCGAACGTACGAACAGTCATGATGATGTCATAACTGGGAGGATTAATCCGACAGTTGGAGGGATTTGTAATCCCGACCATCATATTCAAAGGAGCATCCATTTGGGTGCTCCTTTATTATTTATAAAGTGGGCGACTGCACATACTCCGTCCCGACGGACTGCCAGTCCGAACGGCTCGGACTGAGAGTCCGAAGCCTACAGACTCCTCGCTACAATTAATACCCTAGCTTGTTTCATCATAACCCAGGGTTATTCTCCAATAAGCGTGCCTTATTTCTAGTCAATCAATGAGTTGCTTCACTGAAAAACTACTTGTCCAATTTGTCAAGAATTACAATGTTTCAACTAATAACCAAGTATCACACAGCGGGTATTTGTTTTTTGGGGGACATCAATTTGCATCTTTGAACAGCGCAGCCGAAATGGATGAACATTTTTTCTTTTGTTTTCGAAAATAATTCGTATCTTTGTAGCCTAAAAATGTATTATATAATTTTCTACTATTTAAAGAATCATGAAAATACTTGTTGTAGATGACGAACAGGATATCTGTGAGATACTTCAATACAACCTTGAAACGGAAGGGTATGAGGTTGTGACTGCCAATTCAGCCGAGGAGGCTCTTGAACTCCCTCTACAGGAGTATGGGCTGATTTTGCTGGACGTGATGATGGACGAGATGTCGGGATTCCAAATGGCACGAAAAATGAAGGATAATCCTGCTACGGCACCTATTCCCATCATCTTCATTACCGCATTGGAGGGAGAGGACAATATGGTGAAAGGTCTGAACATCGGGGCAGACGACTATATTGCCAAACCGCTGAGTATGAAGGAGGTGAAGGCAAGGGTTCGTGCGGTGCTCAGACGGACATCTGTTTCTAATCAGCGCCCAGACGAACAAGCCGTAACAACTGCCTCAGACCATCAGATTACCTATGAAGGTATTACGCTTGACCTGAATGCCAAGCGTGCCACTTTGGATGGTGAGGATCTGTCACTCACTAAGTTGGAATTTGAATTATTGTCACTCTTACTGCAACATCCAGACAAGGTGTTTTCACGCGAGGATTTGCTGAAATACTGCTGGCCACAGGATGTGCTGGTGCTCGATCGCACGGTAGATGTCAATATTACCCGACTGCGCAAGAAAATAGGCCGCTATGGCCAACAGATTAAAACACGCGTAGGCTATGGCTACTGCTTTGAGAAGTAAATCCTTTGAGCGCAATCTGCTATTCAGCATCGGCGGTATTTTCCTGCTGTTTGCTATTTACTTCAGCGTGTATCAATACCAGCGCGAGAAGGATTACAAGATTGACATCCTGCACGCACGATTGCAGATGTACAACTACGAGATGGTGCAGACACTGGGCGAGGACAGCCTGACCAACAGCCGGCTATTTCACGACTATGTGGCGCGACACAGCATGGAGGGCCTTCGCGTGTCGATTATAGACAAGAGCGGACGCGTCCTGCTGGACAGTTACGAGCCACAAGCAGAATCGCTGGGCAACCACCTTCAGCGAAAGGAGATCCAGCAGGCCTTGCGTGACAGCAACGGCTACGACATCAAGCGCCTGTCGCAATCTACCCACGAGACCTACTTCTACTCCGCCACCCGTTTCGGCAATGTCATCGTGCGTGCTGCCGTGCCCTACTCTGCCGAGCTGACACGATCGCTGCAGGCCGACGACATCTATGTTTTCTATACCATTGCACTAACCCTTCTCGTGGGTGTCGTGCTCTACTACATCAGCCACACCATCATCGTGCTCTATTGGAAACTGCGCCATTCGGAGGAGGAAAAGGTGCGCATCAAGCGACAGCTCACGCAGAATGCCGCCCACGAACTGAAGACTCCTGCCGCCAGCATTCACGGCTTCTTGGAGAGCATACTTGATAATCCCGACATGCCCGAGGATAAGAAGAGGCATTTCCTGGAGCGCTGCTATGCCCAGAGCGAGCGCATGAACAAGTTGCTGCAAGACATGAGTGCACTGACCAAATTGGACGAGATGGACGACAGGCAATCACGGGAGAATTACCATCTGGTGAATGTCCTGCATATCATCCAGAATGTCCTGGACGATACTGCACTGCAACTCCACGAAAAAGGCATCACCCCGTCGCTACAAGTACCGCAGCATATAGAGGTAAACGGCGATGCCAGTCTGCTGTACAGCATCTTCCGCAACCTCATCGACAATGCCATAGCCTATGCCACAGGTGCCTCGCGACTCGACATTGTCTGCAAAGAGACGGAATCAGAAGGTCGCCATTTCTACGAGTTCCTGGTCAGTGACAACGGCTCAGGCGTAGAACCGCAGCACTTGGACCACATCTTCGAACGATTCTACCGTATCGACAAGGGACGCTCGCGCAAACTGGGCGGCACAGGCCTTGGACTAGCCATCGTGAAAAACGCAGTTGCAGCCCACGGCGGGACAACAACTGCGACGCTTACGCCTGGCGGCGGACTCACCATCCGCTTCACCCTTGCGAGATTCTAACCTACCCCATTCCGTGAATTGTCACCTTTGCCGTTGTTCAGACCTTTCCCTGCCTGAACCACGTTCATCACATAGTCACCCAGTTTCTCACACTCGGAAATGAAGTCGATGTAGAAGACACCCAACTGATAACCATAGAGGCCGGAGTTGACATCATGCAGGTTCTGGTTCTTCAGTTGTGTGCGATAGTTGTTGATCTCATGCTCGATATTATATGATGTGGTGGGACGGAAAACGGGTGCTGCAATGCGCTTCTGCATTTCGACGAGCGCACCATCTACCAGGCCGAGCATGGTCTCCATGTGCTGCTTCTGTTCGGGTGTGAAGGCATCTTGACAATTCATACGGTGGCGGTTCAGCGTGCGACCGAGGTTATACACCGAGTCGCCGATGCTCTCCAGTTCGGATATCTGACGGAGCATCTTCTGAATCTGTGTCTTCGAGGCGTCCGACAGGCGGCCCTCGCTCACCTTGTTCAGATAGGCGGCAATCTCCATCTCCATCGAGTCGGTGATGTTCTCGTACTTCTCAATGCGTGAGAATGTCTTGTTGAAAACCGCTTCGTCGTCCGTCTGCATCAGGCCGCTGACAAAACCGAACATCCGATGGCAGCGCTCGGCAAAGTTCTGTATCTCCTTCTGAGCCTCCATAATGCTGAGCTCAGCGGTAGAGAGCAGACCGCCGGAGATGTACTTCAGACGGTAATCCTCGTCCTGAGCCTTCATAGGCAGCACCTTGCATACCAGCATCTCAATCTGATGAACGAAGCCGATGAGTAGCAGCGTGTTGATGATGTTGAAGGCTGTATGGAAGGCCGAGAGCTTGAAGAGGTCGTTGCCGCCGCCCATCACGCTATCGACAAACCAGCTAACGGCATGGCAGGCTGGATAGAACACGATGAGGAACACCACAACACCGAACACATTAAAGAACATGTGGGCCAAGGCGGCACGGCGTGCCTGTGTGTTTGCCGTGAGCGAGGCCATGAAAGCCGTAATAGTGGTTCCGATGTTCTGACCCATCGCCAAGGCTGCTGCCTCTTCGAACCCGAAGCCGGGGATGTTCATGCCGAAGAGCATCAGCGTAATTGCCATTGCGGCAGATGAAGACTGTACAATCATAGTCACCAAAGCTCCGACCACAATAAACAGCAGGATTGTGAAGAACGAATCTTGCGGCACATGTGACAGAATGCCCGCTACCATATCGCCAATACCCATGCCTGTTGCTACATCCTGAAGGAAGGCCAAGCCCATAAACAAGAAGGAGAAGCCGAAGATAAATTCCCCAAAACTCTTCCTATTGCCCTTTCCACTGAAAATCAGCGGCATGCCAATGGCCAACAAAGGGATGGAAAAGGCTGCGATATCCACTTTAAAACCTACTGCCGAGATAATCCATGCCGTCACCGTAGTACCGATGTTGGCACCCATGATGACGCCGATACTCTGAGCCAGCGTCATCAGTCCGGCATTCACAAAACTCACAACCATCACCGTGGTGGCACTCGACGACTGGATGAGTGCCGTAATCAGAATTCCTGTCAGCACACCCATTACACGATTTTTGGTCATAGCCGCCAGAATACTGCGCAGGCGGTCGCCTGCAAACTTCTCAAGTCCCTCCGACATCGTTTTCATTCCGAAGAGGAACAACGCCAGCGAACCGACAAGTGAGAAAATGTTGATAATCAATTCCATAACAATCTTTTTTTTAATGCAAAGATATGACTATCGTGTTACGACCCAGTTACACTGATATTACATTTGTATTAAAAATAAGAATGTAACAATTCTACAATACTATTGACACATTTTTGTAACATTATCCTTTTATCTTTGCAACGTCAACCACTAAGGGTTGGCAAATTGAACTATGAAAAAAGAAAAAATAGAAAGAATCCAGAGAATATCCGAATGGATGAGATACATCATCCTTGCATTGCTCTTGGCATTTTTCTTCATCGGATATTCCAGCGCACAAAACACCATGTGGTCAACCTGGGCTATTTGCTTGACCTGAAGAGGTCGGCTGGAGGGTTGGACAAAGTGTTACATGTGATAACGGTTGGATATGTATATAAGATGTAAAAAAGAGCACTCGAATCAACGAGTGCTCCTTTTTTTATGGCTTCAATAGCTTTTTACTTCTTCACCATCTTTTTGCCATTATGGATGACAATACCCTTGAAGTCGGCACTGACACGCTGGCCGGACAGGTTATAGTAAGCGTCGTCAGTCTTAGCGTCTGTAGCCTGAATGGTCTTAATGCCAGTAGGTGTGCCCTTAATGGTGAGCGCGTCGGGCAGGTTGGTGGCACCGTAAGTTGGAACAAAGCAGCCACGGAATGACTTGTAGGCAGGGTTAGTGTTCTTCTCAAACTTCGTGCCGTCGGCATTGAGCATATAAACCTGCTCATAAGCGGGCTTCGTCGTGATGCCTACGAACTTGAAGTTGAGGGCTGTGGCTGCATCCAAGTAATTAGCGAAGAGTTTCTGGTTAGTGGCTGTAAAGGTATATTCCTTGGCGGCATCCACTTTCACCAGACAAGCTTCAAATGCCGACAGCTTGTTGAGCTTCTTGAAGGTAACCTCACTACCATCTTCGGAAACAAACTCATAGGCGGTGAGTCCCTCAGGAATCGTGGCGACTTCGAAGGGCACCATCAAGGTAGTCCATCCAGCCTCGAACGTGCGCTTGTAGCTGATGCTCTGGGCGGTGAAGTCATAAGGAACATTAAAGTCGTAACCATCCTGCAGCGCAATGTTCGCAGCCTGATTGTAGTTGATGACGTTCTTGCCGTCCAGTCCCGTGGCAGTCATTCCCTCGCTTAGATAATAGAGTGTGTTCGGATTGTCGTTGGGGGTTACTGCCACATTATTATTGACGAAGTATTCCATCATCATGGCAGTGGCGTTGGCAGGCGTAGCGATAGAACCAGAGGAGTACAAGGTCGGAGTCTGCCTGCCACTGGCATCGACAACGGTGTATGACTCATGCGTATTGATAAAGCGGGTATCCGTAACGACATTATCGCATACAAGTTCCAAGCGATATTCTCCGACACCATCAACAAAGGACCAGCCGTTGACACTTAAGCTTTCGTCAGGTTCCAGCGAGACAGGATCCCTTAATGATGAGCCCTCCAGTTGTTTCCAGGTCTCTCCTGACTTCTGAAAAACATTAAACGTCACCTTAGCTTCTTTAATATCAGCGGACGAAGCATTGACAAGCCTGAATGTCTTAGGCGTAATAGTGGGAGCATAGACCTCCTGCACGATTTCACCAGTCGGCTTGATGGTTGTTGACTGCAGGCCTTTGGGGTTAAACTCCATAAATGCCAAGCCATTGACTTTGTGTGGATTAGCAGCGATGGTGATTTGTGAAGTAGCTAGTTCTTCCCTGCCCCTATCGTCCCTGGTAATCAAGACATAGTAGGTTCCTTCCTTTTTCGGGGTGAATGTGGTCACCTCAACGTGAGTAGCATTTTTCAAGGCGGTAATACCAGCAGCATACTCATATTCCAGGTTCCCCACATCAGTTTTCTTGAAGTAATCTTCGTCATCCTTTATCCAGAAGTAGATGGTAAGTTGTTTCTCGTCGCCCGTATTCTTAATGGCAGCCTTGACCTTCTGCGTGTTGCCGACATATTTATTGCCCTCTACCTCGATTGTCGTTTCAAGTTTGTCCGTAGGATATAGAGTGATCGTCACTTTACCTTCGGCATCGTATGTAGCCAAGGCATACTCCAACACGGGGTCTGAAACCGTCAGCCACTCAGTGGTTCCCTCAACACGACTAACGGGATAGTATTTCACGGTTGTATTGGCAGCTTTTGTATCGGGCGTCGTTAACTTATAAGTATATGGTCTGGATTCTCCATCAACAACGTCTTTCCAAGTTTTCTTCTCGCTATCCAGATAACCTGTATCTCCAGTCTTCAGGTTCTTGTAAGCCAGACAGACGTCAAAATTCTTTGTAATACCCGTTCTATTGTAAAGATTGAACGTCATTTCGTTTTCACTGACTGAGGACGAAAAGAATGACAGGCGGTCGGCAGCCTTGGCTGTACCACCATATTCGGCATTGATGACAGCACCTTGGCCACCGGCAAACTCAGCCGTTGACTCACGAGCTCCTATGGGGAAACTTTCGCTGGAATTAAGCACAGACAGGGCAACATAGTTGTCGTAACTACCATTCCACCCCCAGTTGACATGGAACAGTTCGTTGCCGTTGTAACCGTCTATCACAAACTGGTGACCAGCACTTCCACTACCACCATAGAGCACGGGACGTCCATTCTTCAGCTCTTTGTAAATCAGGTCATTCCATTGCTGCTCAGTATAGGAAACGCGGTTCACCAAGCGAGTGGCAGGGCTGAAGCCGAAATAATTGATCAGTGCAGGACTAAGCATATTATCAGATGCCAGCGACACGCTGCTATTATAATCCATCTCAACGGCAGCACCGCAGAAATACATCAACTTGGCGATGTTCTGTTTCTGGGCTTCGGTGGGGGTTACGCCCTTCGCTGTGTAATCGTCAATCAGCTGGCTCCAGTCGATGATGTAATCTTCGGCTTTCAAGGCTGGTACTTCAATGCCACGGTTGCCCTTGTAGGCCTTCGTGTCTTTTAACGGCTGGGATGGAATAGCCGCCTTCCTCACCTTATAGTGATAGTAGATCACCTGAGCCATGGCGGTAGCCACACAGCCCGTCAGTGAAAGGCTTTTGCCGTCCATAGGACAGAGGGCGTTATAGGGAGTGGCCTGCCCCCAGTGAGAGGGTAACATGGTACGGATTTCGGTCTTCACCTCCGCAGCAGCACGACGGCTTTCAACAGCCTGTGGCTGGTAGCCGGCATCTATAAGAATCTGCATGTCGGCGCAGAGGGTCTGCAGCCAGTAGCGCATATTGGCAGGCATGTCGGCAAGGTCCAGCGAGCCGCTGTTGCTATATAACAGCACCTGGCGCATGCGGTCGTCGCCGCTGACAATGGCATAACCTTCTCCACCATTGTTGACAGCATACATCAGCGGATTGCCCTGACGGTCGGTCTGGAAGGGTTGCACACTCATTTGGGCGGCAGCACGACGGGGTGCACCACTCTTGACCAAATAGCTCGATGCTATCTCCAGCGCCTGCTTGCTGCTGATGGGCTCGCCCATTGCAAGCATGCATATAAACAGGCTTAATGTAAAGAGAAATAATTTTTTCATAAGCGTAAATTTATAGTTGTAATAAATGATACGGCAAAGATACAAAATAAATGAGAAGAATACAAATATTCGGGAATAATTATTTGCTTCTGAACTTCTTACGGAACACTGGTACTTCTTCTACAGGCTGGGCAGCCAGACATTCCTCAATGCTCTTGCCGCCAAGCGGATCAATGCCCTGCCCTATCTGCCGGCACAGTTCCATGCGTATCTGGGCTGTCACACAAACGTCTCCTTGTATCTCTCTCAGCGTGAAGGTTCCGTCGGCATGCTTTTCTAATGACTCGCCAGCATAACAGGGCACTTGGCAATACTGGCAATAGTCGTGCTTACCGCAAACGGGAAACGCCTTTTCCTGATCAACCTGAAGCATTTGCAGACGCTGTTGGCTCAGGATAACTTCCTTGAGCGATGCATGATGAACATCGCCAAAGGTGATGGGGATATTACCACATCCACTTACTACTCCACTTGGGGAAACGACAATCATCCTATTAATAGAACAGGGGAACCCACGTTTGCAGCCAAACACATAACCGTCGGCTTTACCATCAGCAGTCACATGACTATTTCCAAGCGAATCCGTCAAGATGATACGTAGGGCTTCAGGGCGTGTTTGCAGCTGTTCAATCAAAGATATATCACCGTCGGCACCAGGAACCAGTACACACGACACCTCATTCTCTGCACCCAGCTGGCGGGCTATGTCGCGCACCCCGTAATAGGTTCGGGTGTTCAGACGGAACACAGGTGTCTTAAGGGCAAGGGGCACAGGCCATTCAGCCATTTCCCTCAGCACCTTCATCGACTGCATCCACGAGCCGCGACGGCGTGTTATCTGGTCGTGAACCTCTGCATCTGTACTATAGATGGAAACGCTAAACTGTCGGAGCCCCATGCGTGCCACACGGCGTATCTTCTCGCTTGTGTTGAGCGCCTGGGCGTTGGTGAACAGGTTCACAGCCAGATTGCGCTCGTGCAAATAGTCGAGAATGTCCCAACAATGGGGATGGCTGAACGGATCGCCACCCGTAACGGTCACCTCGGGTATTCCTAATGCTACGGCTTCATCAATGATACGCTTATAATCGGTCAGCGTCAGCATATCAGGGCGCAGGCGGTGTTCCTCGTGCAGGTCGCTGCGGGCAGCACCTTCATTAAAGCAGTGCAGACAGCGCTCGCTGCAGGCATAAGTGATCTCAAAATTCAGAGTAACTCGAAGTTCCTCAGGTAAGGAATCCTTATAGTCGCTCAAAGGCTCATAACCTTTTGCGCCAATGCACGGTGGATTATCCTTGCGGTATTGCTGCCACTCCTCGTCACTCCATACATGGTCGTGTACGAGTCCGACTGGCATCAGCTGCTCGTGACAGAACGCAATGACCTGTTCTTCGGTCGCACCAGTTACCACCGCGATATGCGCTGTGTCAATAGGACATTCCCTCTTGCCGGCCAGCACCTCATTGACCAGCAATGCCGACACGTCCTCAAACGTGTAGCAAGTGCCGTGTGCCGTATTGTACATCACGGCTCTCTGTGCCTGTCGGTTAAAGGCGCCACAGGTGTATCGTGGTCGGAAAAACGTCATGCTCAGCTTCGTTTATAATTCAGATAGATGCAGTTGATACCGTTCATGTACTTGTGATTGATATTCTTGCACAAGCGCGAAAGAATGGCTCGTCGCAGGTTGTTCTCGTCGATATCCGCTAATTCCTCATCAGTATATTTATAAATCGGATTACGGATGGGACCCTTGCTCTTGACCACAACGGTGAACTCCTTTTCCTTATCGATGATACGCACATCAAAGGTCTCATTATCCTTTGAGCCATGCGGTTCATGTGTCTCCACAATCTCATAGAGCAGTTCCTCCAGAGCCATGTCAACAGCCATACCGTCGGGCAACTCGCATGTTTCTACAAAGGGGTGCACCTGGGCAAGGAAATCCTCGACACCTTTGGTGGTATAGGGCACTGAGAAAGTGACGGCGGGATTCGACGGCACCGTATTCTCCAAGGTAGGCCAGGCATAGAGGGGATTCTTGCGATGCACCACATACGCCATTCCCACCATCACCAGCAGCAGGAGCCAAGAGGTGACGGGCAGGATATACCAGAGTAGGTCGGGGGTATAAAGGGCCATGATGACAATGATACCGATGGTTCCCACGTTGGTCACAATCTCTATCCATCGGCAGAGCTTCTTATGGTTCTGCACGAAGTAAAGCACGCTCAGTGTCTCTGATACGGCATTGGGCAGGAAGGCGAGGCTCATCAGACGGAACGGGGTGTAGCACTGTGCTACCAGACAGTCGTCTGCGCCAAATATCCTTGCCAGCATATCGGGAAAGAGGAAAATCACCAGACTCACCGCCACCATCACCAGTATTAACAAGCGGAAGATGCGCCGCGTGAGAAGGCGGAAACTGTCAAAGTCTTCTTCGCCCAACAGGATGCCGCCAATATTCGTAATGGCGGTATTCGAACCGGACAATGCCAGCATACAGATGCCGTTAATCTGGAAATAGACGGTAAAGAAATACATGCCGTCGGCACCGAGTTTTCCGATGACCAGCGAGTTCATGGTGAAGGCCAGGGCTGGTGCTAACAAGGCAGATATCAGCATGGGGAGTCCGATAGAAAAGCATTCACGATATTGCTTGATGCTGCATATCTTCTCTGGGCGCCTGAGTCGGAATATCTTACTGTTTTTGCGCATATAGCCTACCAGCGAGGTGAACGCAAGCAGATTGCTGAGTCCTGAGGCAACCGATGCACCAGGCAACCCCATATCGAGCACGCCGCAGAACAGCAGGTCGAAAATGACATTGAGTATCTGAGAGATGATGATACGTCGGGTGACAAGGCGCGGACTGCCGTTGGTGATGACATAGGAGACGGGTACGCCACAAACGGCTGCTATGAAGATGGCGAACATGTCGGCATGAACATAGGGTTTCAGCATGGGCAGCAACCGCTCATCGGTTGTTATCAAGCCAGCCACCACGTCGAGGAAAGGCAATACAAGACCTATGACCACCAGTGTGGAGAAGATGACATAGTACAGGTGATTATTGAACACGCGGTTCACCTTGTCGTAGTTCTGGGCACCTATGCCTCGTGCGGTCAGGAAACTGGCGCCGGCACTCATTATGCCGATGATGATGAACATACAGCTCGCAAAAGGTTGCCAGATACGGACAACTGACAGTGCATCGGGCGACACCAGATGAGACACCACGATGGAGTCTGTGAAACCACCTAACTGTCTCATTAGAGCCGACATGACGGTCGCCAGAAAGAACGAACCGAACATGTTCTTTAATACATAGTCATTTTGCTGCATCATAATCTTTTAATCTATAAATCGCCACACCAATCATCGTGAACTTATCCTTCATAAAGGTGTAGGCATCCATGTTTGATAATCCTAATCCATCTGAACTCGCATGATAGAAGTGCAGTCTGCCGTCAATCCATTTGGCTATCAGCAGGTGCTTGACCTCCACGCCTCTTGCCCAGGTATGCTGATCGCACACCACCGCCATGATGTCGCCATCGCGAATCACGCCCAGTTCTGAATCCTGCGGCATGCCCAGCAGCTCACGAGGGACATAAGTAAAGCGCACACGCTGCTGTTGGCGAAGGGCGATGGCCTCGTAGTTCTTCTCGTCATCCATCTGGGGGCTGAACAGATACTTATTCCTGGTCATATAGCTCGGCTGCAGGTCCATTACCGCCGTAAAAGGGAATACGGGTTCATCGGGACTGATACGCTTCACGAATCCCTCTTTGATAGCCGACTGCATAATCCAGGTGAAGTAATGGTTACGGGTGGCAAACGAGATCACCCCGTCCTGATAGTGCATGCGCCGGTAATAGTCCTTCAGGTCGTCCAGCGTGGTGCGCCCGTCTCTGTAGCAGAGCGCCAACGACAACACATCCTCCATCACGGTGGTACAGTCCACATGACTGAGACTCACTATCAAATGTTCTTCGTCCATCGGCTGTGTCAATGAGGTAGCAATGCCACCCTCCATCAGTTGGCGGAAGAAGTATTCTGTCAGTGGCATCGACTTATCCACGTTTTTCATTGCGCGCTGCAGTATCTGTTCGTTTTGCGCGTCAAACTGTTGTTCATTGCGTCGCAAACGATGGAGTAGTCTTTTCCAATAAAAATTTCTTGTCATACGACCAAGAGGCGTCCTGATGCAGAACACCAGCCACAGCGAGCGCAGCGCTGCCAGCTGTTCGCGCCAGTAATAGGGGTTGGTCTTTACCTTCTCATAGTCGCTGATGTCAATACCCCACGCATCATAACCCAGCCATCGGGCAATGCTCACCGAACGGGCGATGTGGAAACTGCTGGTTAGGATGTAGAATCGGGTTTGCTGGAAATACATCTCCATATCCCATAACGAGCGGAAGGTGTTATAGCCACAGGAGTCGAGCACGAAGCGCTCTTCAGGAATATGGTATTCCTCTACCAGCGTGCGGTATATGACGGTAGTGTCGGCACGGCAACCGGAGATGTAGAACAGCCAGTCAGGATAGGCATTCGCCAGGATGCTCACCAGCCTCACCCGCAGCTGCAGGATGGGCGATAGTGAGTTATCGGGGCGCAGTTTGGCACCTAACACCAGGCATACCTTCATGCCTTCAGGTACCTGTCTGCCCTTCAGTCCTTGCAACCTGTCATGATGTAGCTTAACACACCGCATGGTCCGATTCGTGCATTTGCTCCTTGATGTCTATAAGAAGTTCTATCTGTTCCCTAATGCAGGTGGCAAACTCGTCGCTGTTTTCCAGAATGTATGTCTTCAGCTGGGCGATGTCCTTACACCGTAAACAGTGTATCACCATAAAATGCAACCCATGCCCTTCAGCATGATGCCCAGCACCGTCGAAGAAAGTTATCTTGTCATCCATCACATCCTGATTGGAGCGTGCCCACAGGTGGAAGATCCTGTTAATGGCATGAGTCGTCTCGTTGTCGGAATGGCAGAAACATACCAGGTCGTCGGGATGTTCCACCAGATATTGGGTAATAACAGCCACTATCATCCGCCCCACCTCCTTGTCAGGCGCACCGCCACGCTTCCCGTCGGCAAGATTGAGCATAAAGTAGAGCACGCGATGATTGCCTATCTCTGCCACCTCCACAAAATGAAGCACATAGAGACGACTCGCGGCATTGTAAAACTCCACCGCCGAATCGCCTCGTCTTCTTAACACCAACTTCGATGTGGTGTTAATCTTCGCTATTCCTTCTTCAGATATAGAATTCGTTGTTCCTGACTATAGAGAGATGGTACTTTATCTTTCCTTATATGTTGCACACCTTTCAAAATCTCTATCATCTAACGTTCTCTGCACATAGTCGTCGATGGTCAGTGCCTGAGCGGAAATAATACTAACTGGTGATTTCCTGATTGCAAATGGATTCTTGTTCATAATCATTAATTTTTTAATTAAACTAAGTTTTCTTTTATCACTGTCATCCTTTAGTAGATGACTTTTTACGTTGCAAATATACATTTTTTTTGTATAACTCCATCATTTTTTGGGAAAAAAATCTTGTTTTTCCCGTTTTTATGCTAATTTTGCATCGCTGATGGAGTAAGCCCCGCTTGTCAAGGGGTACTGTCAGACAAGAAAAATGGCATAGCAATATGAAAGTATTAAAATTTGGCGGAACGTCCGTAGGTTCCGTGAAAAGCATTCTTAGCTTGAAGAAAATTGTGGAGGCAGAGGCTCGGACGCAACCTGTCGTAGTCGTAGTAAGCGCATTAGGCGGCATCACCGACAAGTTGATTGCGATTTCCCAAATGGCTCTCAAGGGTGATAAACGATATCGTGAGGAATTTGACGGCATTGTTGAACGTCACCATCAAATGATTGACACGATAATCACCGATCCTCAAAAACGCGAAAACTTATTCCAGAGAGTAGATTCGCTCTTCGAACAGTTGAAGAGCATCTATTTTGGTGTATATCTGATTCACGACCTGAGCAACAAGACCCTCGATGCCATTGTCAGCTATGGTGAGCGTCTCAGTTCGAACATTGTGGCAAGCCTCGTCAAGGGCGGTGTCCGCATGAATGCACGCGACTTCATCCGCACCGAAAAGAAAAACGGCAAACATGTGCTCGACTCTGAACTGACCGTTAAACTGGTGAAGGAGCACTTTGCTTCTATATGCAGTGACACCTCCAGCAAGACGGTGGCCGTAGTGCCCGGTTTTATCTCGCGCGACCGCGACACCAGCGAGACGACCAACCTGGGACGTGGCGGTTCGGACTATACCGCAGCCATCATTGCGGCAGCTCTGGATGCAGAGGTTTTGGAAATATGGACCGACGTGGACGGCTTCATGACGGCTGATCCTCGCGTCATCAAGACAGCCTATACCATCAACGAGCTGTCATACATCGAAGCCATGGAGCTTTGTAACTTTGGCGCCAAGGTCATCTATCCGCCGACGATTTATCCCGTCTGTGTGAAGAACATCCCCATCAAGGTGAAGAACACCTTCAATCCCGAACACCCAGGGACACTTATCAAAGATCATATCGAGAACGACCAGAAGCCGATTAAGGGTATCTCCTCGATCAAGGGTACCACGCTAATCACCGTAACCGGCCTTTCGATGGTTGGTGTGATTGGTGTGAACCGTCGCATCTTCACCACGTTGGCCAACAAGGGCATCTCGGTATTCATGGTGTCACAGGCTTCCTCAGAAAACTCTACCTCTATTGGTGTTCGCGACGAAGATGCAGATGCAGCCGTAGATGCGCTGAACGAGCAGTTTGCCAAGGAGATAGAGACTGGTGCTATGTTCCCCATGCACGCCGAGAGCGGATTGGCCACCATCGCGATAGTGGGTGAGAACATGAAGCACACGCCAGGTATTGCCGGTAAGTTGTTTGGTACGTTGGGACGCTCGGGCATCTCCGTGATTGCCTGTGCCCAGGGTGCCTCCGAGACGAATATATCGTTCGTTGTCGATGGACGGTTCCTGCGCAAATCGCTCAATGTCCTGCACGATTCTTTCTTCCTGTCGGAATACAAAGTGCTGAACCTTTTCATTTGCGGCATTGGCACTGTTGGAGGAATGCTCATCGAACAGATACGCTCTCAATACGAAGAATTAATGCGTCGTAACGGATTAAAGCTCAACGTAGTAGGCATTGCTTCTTCTAAGAAATATTTACTCGACCGCGATGGTATTGACCTGAGCACTTACAAAGAACAACTGACGAACGCTCCCCTGCCCGACCAGAAACTGAGCGATGCCATTGTCCAGATGAACATCTTCAATTCCGTATTCGTGGATTGCACGGCGAGCAAGGAGATAGCAGGTTTGTATCAGACTTTCTTGGAGCATAATATCAGCGTCATTGCAGCCAACAAATTGGCAGCATCGAGTGACTACGACAACTACCTGCGGCTGAAGAAAACAGCTCGCGACCGTGGTGTGTGGTTCCGCTACGAGACCAATGTAGGTGCAGGACTGCCTATTATCGGTACCATCAACGACCTGCGCAACTCTGGCGACAAGATACTGAAAATTGAAGCCGTGCTTTCGGGCACGCTGAACTTCATATTCAACGAGATAGCTGCCGACGTGCCCTTCTCGGAGACCGTTCGCAGAGCCAAAGACCAGGGCTATTCGGAACCCGACCCGCGCATAGACCTCAGCGGCACCGACGTCGTCCGCAAATTGGTCATCCTGACCCGTGAGGCAGGCTATAAGGTAGAACAGCAGGACGTAGAAAAACACCTGTTTGTGCCCGATAGTTACTTCGAAGGCTCCGTTGAAGACTTCTGGGCGAAGTTGCCGGCACTGGATGCAGACTTCGAGGCACGTCGCCAACAGTTGGAGGCCAATGGCAAACGATGGCGCTTTGTGGCGACCATGGAGCACGGAAAGACCAATGTGTCGCTAAAAGAGGTGGACCGCAACCATCCGTTCTACAACCTGGAAGGTTCGAACAACATCGTACTGCTGACCACCGAGCGCTACAAGGAGTATCCCATGCAGATTCAGGGCTATGGTGCAGGTGCTTCCGTCACTGCAGCCGGTGTGTTTGCCAACATCATGTCTATCGCTAATATATAAATAAGGTATGAAGCATATCATTATATTGGGCGACGGCATGGCCGACCACCAAGTAGCAAGTCTGGGAAACAAGACCCTGTTGCAATACGCACGACCAGAATACATGAACCGTCTGGCCCGCGAAGGTCGCACAGGCCGGCTGATGACGGTTCCAGAGGGTTTTCCGCCCGGTTCCGAGGTGGCCAACACATCCATACTTGGCTATGACCTTAACAAGGTTTATGAAGGACGCGGCCCCTTGGAGGCAGCATCCATTGGCTACGACATGGCCGACGACGACATGGCCATCCGTTGTAACATCATCACGCTGGAAGACGGAAAGATTATCACCCACAACGGAGGCAACCTGGAAACGCAAGATGCCGATGTGCTGATAAAATACCTGAACGAGACACTTGCCAAACCCATTAACGAACGGGAAAGGCTACGAATTGGCGCGCCAGCGGGAACGGACTTTGAGCGCGTGAAGTTCATTACAGGCATCCAGTATCGTCACCTGTTGGTCATCAAAGGGGGTAACAAGCACATCGTCTGCAATCCTCCCCACGATCATCCCAATGAAGAGTGGCGCGGGCTGCTGGTGAAACCAGAAGTCGCCGTGGCCAACGGTTCTGCCGCAGACACCTCGCGTCTCTCACCACAAGCGACTGCCGACCTGCTGAACGAACTGATCCTGAAGTCACAAGAGTTGCTGGCCAAGCACCCCTATAACATCGAGAAAGCAAGACGCGGTGAGCGCCAGGCCAACAGCATCTGGCCTTGGAGCGGCGGATATCGCCCGTCCATGCAGACACTGATGCAACAATATCCTCAGATGAAGAGCGGTGCCGTCATATCTGCCGTTGACCTAATTCAAGGTATAGGAAAATATGCAGGCCTAAGCATCATCAAGGTTCCTGGAGCCACTGGGCTGGCCAACACCAACTACGAAGGAAAGGCCCAAGCAGCCATTGATGCCCTGAAAAAGGACGATTTCGTATTCGTACACGTGGAAGCCACCGACGAGGCAGGACATGACGGAGACGTTGACCTGAAACTGAAAGCCATCGACTATCTGGACAAACGACTTATCAAGCCCATTCTGGAGGCTGTCGAGCAAATGGACGAGCCGGTGTGTGTGGCCATTCTGCCCGACCACCCTACCCCTGTTGAACTACGCATCCACGTCAACGAACCTGTTCCATTTATTATCTGGTACAAAGGCATTACACCCGACGAGGTGCAATACTACGACGAGGAATCCTGCGTCAGCGGTGGCTATGGACTCCTCAAAATGAACGAATTTATGAACGAATTCATGAAAATAAACTAAGCATTATGAATTATTACAGCACAAACGGGAAAGCCCCCCTTGCAGACTTGCAAAAAGCAGTAGTGAAAGGACTGGCCGAGGATCGCGGTCTCTACATGCCTGAGCGTATAGAGAAACTGCCCAAGGCCTTCTTCGACGACATTCAGGACATGAAGTTCCAGGACATTGCGTATAACGTAGCCAGCAATTTCTTCGGCGAGGATGTGGACGAAGACGCCCTGCAGGACATTGTCTATGACACCCTGTCATTCGACTGTCCAGTGGTAAAGGTAACAGAAAATATCTACTCGCTGGAACTGTTCCACGGACCAACGCTTGCCTTTAAGGATGTAGGTGCCAGGTTCATGGCGCGTTTGCTGGGCTATTTCCTGCGCAGGGGTGGTTCATCTTGTGGATGTGGCACATCAGAAAACGGGATGGTCAACGTTCTTGTGGCTACCAGCGGCGATACGGGAAGTGCTGTTGCCAATGGATTCTTGGGCGTAGAGGGCATCCACGTCTATGTACTCTATCCCAAGGGAAAGGTATCGCCCATCCAGGAATGTCAGTTTACCACCCTGGGCCAAAACATTACAGCTATTGAGGTCGATGGTGCCTTCGACGACTGTCAGGCACTGGTGAAGTCAGCCTTTATGGACGAGGAACTGAACAAGCACATGAAGCTAACCTCAGCCAACTCCATCAACGTAGCCCGTTTCCTGCCTCAGGCATTCTATTATTTCAATGCCTATGCGCGCATCAAGGAACAATTGTCAAATGGTAAATTGTCAAATAGTCAAATGGTCATGTGCGTGCCAAGCGGTAACTTCGGCAACATCTGCTCGGCCCTCTTCGGTCACGAGATGGGACTGCCTATCAAGCGCTTTATTGCTGCCAACAACGCCAACGACGTGTTCTACAACTATCTGCAGTCAGGCAAGTACGAGCCCAAGGCAAGCATCCAGACGCTGGCCAACGCTATGGACGTTGGCGACCCCTCCAACTTTGCCCGCATCTTGAACCTGTATTCGCAGAACGGAACATTGACGGCAGAGGCCACACATCACCGCATAACCAACCTCATCAGCGGTGCCACTTATAGCGACGAGAAGATTGCCGAGACCATGCGGCAGTGCTATAACGAAACGGGCTATGTGCTTGACCCTCACGGCGCTTGCGGCTATCGTGCCCTGCAAGAAGGTCTGCAGGAAGGCGAGATTGGCGTGTTCTGCGAGACGGCCCATCCTGCCAAGTTCAAGGAGAAGGTGGACAGCATCCTCGGCATAGACATCGAAATTCCTGCCCGACTCAAAGCCTTTATGGAGGGTGAGAAGCAGAGCGTATCCATGAGCAAGGATTTTGCTGATTTCAAGCGTTTTTTGATGCAGCAATAAAAAAATTCGCAAACGTTAACGTATTTATTTTGTGAAAAGTGGAACAATATTGGAAAATAATCACTAACTTTGCAGCACTATAAAAAACAAACTATTTTAAAATACAAAATTAAGTATGTTGAAACCGTTAAACAAAAATTTCGCTCCTAAGAGCGTGATGCCTGAAAAGGTGATTCAGTTTGGTGAGGGTAACTTCCTCCGTGCGTTTGTTGATTGGATTATCTGGAATATGGACCAGAAAACCAATTTCAATGGCTCTGTAGTTGTTGTTCAGCCTATCGACAAGGGTATGGTTGAGTGGCTCAATGGTCAGGACTGTCTGTATCACGTAAACCTGCAGGGTCGTGAGAACGGCAAGCCCGTGAACTCTCTCGAGCGCATTGATGTCATCAGCCGTGCATTGAACCCCTACTCTCAGAACGATGCCTTCATGGCACTGGCCGATCAGCCTGAGATTCGTTTCGTTATCTCTAACACCACCGAGGCTGGTATTGCTTTTGATCCCGCCTGCAAGTTGGAGGACAAGCCCGCTTCGAGCTATCCTGGCAAACTGGTTCAGTTGTTGTATCGTCGTTACCAGACTTTCAACGGTGACCCAACGAAGGGTCTGATCATCTTCCCCTGTGAGCTGATCTTCCTGAATGGTCACGTGCTGAAAGACTGTATCAACAAGTACATCGAACTGTGGCAACTGCCTGCAGGCTTCAAGAAGTGGTTCGACGAGTGCTGCGGTGTTTACGCTACACTGGTTGACCGTATCGTTCCAGGCTTCCCCCGCAAGGAGATTGCCGAGATTCAGGAGAAGGTTGGCTATCGCGACAACCTGGTAGTACAGGCCGAGAACTTCCACCTGTGGGTCATCGAGGCTCCCAAGGAGATTGCTCAGGAGTTCCCCGCCGACAAGGCTGGACTGCACGTGCTGTTCGTTCCTTCAGAGGAGCCCTACCACAAGCGTAAGGTTACCCTGCTGAATGGCCCGCACACCGTTCTCTCTCCAGTTGCATTCCTCTCAGGTGTCAACATCGTTCGTGACGCCTGCAACCACGAAGTAATCTCCAAGTACATCCATAAGGTACAGTTCGACGAGCTGATGCAGACCCTCGACCTGCCTATGGAAGAGCTGGAGAAGTTTGCCGGCGACGTGCTGGAGCGCTTCGACAACCCATTCGTTGACCATCAGGTAACCAGCATCATGCTGAACTCATTCCCCAAGTTCCAGGCACGCGACCTGCCCGGCGTGAAGACCTACTTGGAGCGCAAGGGCGAACTGCCTAAGGGTCTGGTATTCGGTCTCGCCGCTATCATCACCTACTACAAGGGTGGCAAGCGCGCCGATGGTGTGGAGATTATTCCCAACGACGACGAGAAGATCATGGGTCTGCTGAAAGAGCTCTGGGCTACCGGCGACACCCAAAAGGTGGCCGACGGCGTACTGGGTGCTGAGTTCATCTGGCAGGAGGATCTGAACAAGATTCAGGGTCTGAACACGATGGTTAAGCAGTTCCTCGACCTGATTCAGGACAAGGGTATGCTGGAGGCTGTTAAGACAATCCTGTAATCATCTTACAAAATCAAATTATCAAACGGGGAGTAAATTGCTTTACTCTCCGTTTTCTTTATTGAAAGTGTTTCTTTTTATTCTCTTTTAGTTACATATCATTAAAATATCGTGAAAAACAATAGCCATACCAAATATTTTTTGTATATTTGCAGATGTTTTTATAAAAATATTATCATCTAACATACATTATTAATTATTAAACTATGGCAAACGACAACAAAATCATGAATCGCGCAGCAGATAATATTCGTATCCTTGCTGCTTCAATGGTTGAAAAGGCCAAGTCGGGTCACCCCGGCGGTGCTATGGGCGGTGCTGACTTCATCAACACCCTGTATAGTGAATTTTTGGTTTACGACCCTGAGAATCCCGCTTGGGAAGGTCGCGACCGTTTCTTCCTGGATCCAGGTCACATGGCTCCAATGCTGTATTCTCAGCTCTGTCTCATTGGCAAGTACACACTCGAGGATCTGAAGAACCTGCGCCAGTGGGGTTCGGTAACTCCAGGTCACCCCGAGCGCGAAATAGAGCGTGGCATCGAGAACACCTCTGGTCCTCTCGGTCAGGGTCATTGCTTTGCCGTTGGTGCAGCCATCGCCGCTAAATTCCTGAAAGCTCGTCTGGGCAACGTTATGAATCAGACCATCTATGCATACATCTCTGACGGTGGTGTGCAGGAGGAGATTTCACAGGGTGCAGGCCGTATTGCCGGTAACCTGGGTCTGGACAACCTCATCATGTTCTACGACGCCAACGACATCCAGCTCTCTACGAAGACTGAGGTTGTGACCTGCGAGGATACAGCCAAGAAGTATGAGGCTTGGGGTTGGTATGTACAGAAAATCAACGGTAACGATGTTGACCAGATTCGCGAGGCTATCAAGAACGCCCAGAAAGAGGCCAATCGCCCCAGCTTGATTATCGGTCATTGTATTATGGGTAAGGGTGCCCGCAAGGCTGACAACAGTTCTTACGAGAGCAACTGCGCTACTCACGGTGCACCTCTTGGTGGCGACGCTTATATCAACACCATGAAGAACCTGGGTGCCGATCCTGAGAATCCATTCCAGATATTCCCCGAGGTTCAGGAGTTGTACGCAAAGCGTGCTGAGGAACTGAAGAAGATTGTTGCTGAGCGCTATGCAGAGAAGGCTGAGTGGGCCAAGGGGCATCCCGAGCAGGCCAAGCAGCTCGAGGAGTGGTTCAGCGGCAAGGCTCCAAAGATTGACTGGAGCAAGGTAGAACAGAAGGCCGGCAGCGCTACCCGCAGTGCAAGTGCAGCTGTTCTCGGTCAGTTGGCAGAGCAGGTGCCCAACATGATTTGTGCTTCTGCCGACCTATCTAACTCTGACAACACCAACGGCTTCCTGAAGAAGACTCACGACCTGGTTCGTGGTGACTTCAGCGGTGCTTTCTTCCAGGCTGGTGTGGCTGAGCTCACCATGGCTTGCTGCTGCATCGGTATGGCTCTGCACGGAGGTGTCATCCCCGCTTGCGGTACCTTCTTCGTATTCTCTGACTACATGAAGCCTGCCGTTCGTATGGCTGCCCTGATGGAACTGCCTGTGAAGTTCATCTGGACTCACGATGCCTTCCGCGTTGGTGAGGATGGACCAACCCACGAGCCTGTTGAGCAGGAGGCACAGATCCGCCTGATGGAGAAGCTGAAGAACCACCACGGCAAGAACTCTGTATTGGTAGTTCGTCCTGCCGATGCTGAGGAGACAACCGTTTGCTGGCGAATGGCTATGGAGAATGTTGATACTCCAACAGCACTTATCTTCTCTCGTCAGAACATCGACATGCTGCCCGAGGGCAACGACTACAACCAGGCCACTAAGGGAGCTTATGTTGTAGCTGGCTCAGACGACAACTACGATGTTATCCTGTTGGCCTCTGGCGTTGTTCCGCAGTCAGAGCAAGGAATATCAGCAGAGCGTTCTGCCTTGTGGCAAGAAGAAGTTCGGTCTCACCGCTGGTCTTCCCGTGAACCTCGAAGGTCTGGTAGGTGCCGATGGTACCGTTTGGGGTCTTGAGAGCTTCGGTTTCTCTGCTCCTTACAAGGTGCTTGACGAGAAACTCGGCTTCACTGGCCAGAATGTTTACGAGCAGGTTAAGAAATTGCTTGCCTAATTTAATGTATCATCATTAATGTTTAATATAAAACATGGAAGTAAAGACTGTTGGTGTAGCCTGTGATCACGCAGGCTACCCATTGAAAAAGTTTGTTCTCCAGTATCTTGAGGAGAAAGGTTATCCTGTAAAGGACTACGGAACATGGAGTGACGCCAGCGTCGATTACCCCGACTTCGGACATGCTTTGGCCGAGGGTATCGAGAGTGGCGAGGTTTACCCAGGCATTGCCATCTGTGGCAGTGGCGAAGGTATCTCTATCACACTGAACAAACACCAGAAGGTGCGTGCCGGTTTGTGCTGGATTCCTGAGATTGCTCATCTCATCCGTCAGCACAACGATGCCAACGTACTAGTAATGCCAGGGCGTTTCATCGACAACAACATGGCTCGCAAGATCATGGACGAGTTCTTTACTGCCACCTTCGAGGGCGGACGTCATCAGAAGCGTGTGGATAAAATCCCTGTAAAGTAAATTCTACCCATTCATTTATAAAATAATTGAGGTGTATGTCGTGCATCTCAATTATTTTTTATACCTTTGCACCCCGTTATGAAAAGATTTATTTTGATATTTAGCATTTTGTGTGCTGTATTAGGTATTCAGGCACAAGAACATGAGACCCCCAACGCACAACAGGCTCGAAGGATGTTCATGAATATATATAATAAGGTGTACGGCGACGAGGGTGCAACACTCCATTATAAGGTGAACATCATCGGCATCTATAAGACGGAAGGTACCATCTGGATGAAGCAGAAAAAAAGCAAGTTTATAGACGAGAAGTATATTGCATGGAACGACGATGTAACATACTACCGCTATGAGCGGAAGAAGAACCGCGTGACCGTCTATGATGCCCATTCCGAAGAACGGGACAAATATGCCACCAAGTTCAAGTTCGAACCAGACAACTATACCTACAGCATCAAGGACGAGCAAAAGAAAGGCATTGCCATCACCCTGAAAGCCAAGAAGGGTGTGAAAGGCATCAAGGAAGCTCGAGTGATGTTAGACCGACAGACACAACACCCCACCAGCATCCGCATTAAGCTGGGTATCTTCCATACCACCATCAAGATTAGCAATTTCCAAACAGGCAACATCAGCGACGACCTGTTCAAATTCCCCAAAGAGCAATATCGGAATTGCGAGTTTATAAACAAGAAATAACCACTCAATGCCATGAACCAAGTCCGCATTACAGCCGTTCGCCAAACAGTATATCACGACTTGATAGCGAAATATGAAAATCCCATTGAGCACACCTGCGATATCAGGGAAGGCCAACAATGGATTTCCATAGACGGACAACGTCCTGAGGGCATGTGTCCCTCTGCCTGGGATTCGATGCAGCAGTTTGTTGAGTCACTGGCCAAGGGAGAAGGCAATTTCTTTGACGGATGGATGAAAGACCCCATGAGTGCAATGATTAGTTGTAACGACGGATTCAGACCCTTCAGCTTTTATCTGGAGGTGATTTAGTGGGAATCATCATTTAGTTCCTTTTAATTTTTTTAGTCGGCCTTTGGCCTTTGTAAAAGCGAGCGAAGCTTGAGCGAAGTTCGTCTTCGGTTCCCCGAGGGACGGACGGCGAAGTGGATCCAGATCACCCTACCCTTCTGTTCTATCAGCAGCTCGTCATAGTCCTCGCGGTTCAGGTCGCTGATGTCGAGCAAGATTGCTGCATACCGCAACGCCTGTTCCATCCCGATGCAGCGGATGTCCACCGCACAACCCGTCAGGTGGTTGCTCATCGTGGCTCCGCCTACCGCCTTGTTCACCGCTGCCGACCGGAACCCCGAGTTAATGATAATCGGATACTCGCGCACTTCATTTCTCATTTCTTCATTTCCATTTCTCATTTCTCCTTTGACTTTCCCTTCGGCCGTCGACCGTTGGTTCTCATTTCTCATTTGGTTGTATCGCAACCTTAATTGCTCCAACCATTGGCACACTCGCTTTAAGTTCTCCACTTGTGCCTCATTCGGCATGTTCTCAATTCCCGTTCTCGTTTTGGTTAACTCTCGGAGCGTAAAATGCTCCGAGAGTCTCATTTCAGTGTTTATCTCTGTAATCATAATTACTAATTACTAATTACTCATTACTCATTACTAATTTTTTCTTACTCTTATTAATCGGTGTACTCTGTGGGTATGCTTCGCTGTACGCCTTGTCCAGCGCCTTCAGGTCTATCTTGTAGAAGCTGATGCCCAG
>CACXTX010000040.1 GCA_902770635.1 uncultured Prevotellaceae bacterium
GGGATTGCCTGAATTGCTGCGTGAGGTGATTCATATCTTTGAGAGTCAGGAGGGACACGACAACTACTATCGTCATATCCATATCAATCATGGACATGAAATAGAGGATGGTATTGCCAAGATGCAGACGTTCCTGAAAGGCAATGACTTGCTTCGTCTGCGCTATAGTACCCGATGGCTGGCTTTGAAACTGCTTGAGAAGGACCAGAAGGCAGAAGAGGTTATAGCATCGCTTCCTGAGTGCAAACAGATATTGGCTGCTCGAGACACGGCCATACATCGTGTGAAAGAGGAGACGGGAAACGACTCGGAGACAGCTATCATGGATGCCAAATACGGTTTTATACGTGGTGCGCTGAAAGAGGCAGGCTACACAGTAGGACAGATGGAGAACACGTATCATGTGACTCATAAGCTTGATGCGCTTGTTACCAATCGTTGGCTAGGATTCCCCCTTTTCTTCGCCCTGCTGTTCCTAATGTTCGAGGTGACATTTACGTTAGGGCAGTATCCGATGGATTGGATTGATGCTGTCGTAACATGGTTGGGAGAGTGGATAGGCAACGCCATGAGCGACGGTCCTTTGAAAGATATGCTGGTAGATGGTGTTATTGGTGGTGTAGGAGCTGTCATCGTGTTCCTGCCACAAATCCTGATACTTTATACGTTTATCTCGTTGATGGAGGATTCCGGCTATATGGCTCGTGCTGCTTTCATCATGGATAAGCTGATGCATGGCATGGGCCTACACGGGAAATCGTTTATCCCATTGATTATGGGCTTTGGCTGTAATGTGCCTGCCATCATGGCTACACGAACTATTGAGAGTCGCCGTTCGAAACTGATTACGATGCTGATATTGCCTTTGATGTCGTGTTCTGCCCGCTTACCTATTTATATTATGATAACGGGTGCCTTCTTTGCTGTACGTTATCAGAGTCTGGTTATGGTATCGCTCTATGCCATAGGAATCATCCTTTCCGTTATCATTGCACGCGTGTTGAACACATGGGTTATCAAAGGCGAGGACACACCATTCGTTATGGAGTTGCCTCCCTATCGTTTCCCAACGGCGAAGGCCATCTTCCGTCATACTTGGGAGAAAGGTAAGCAGTATCTGAAGAAGATGGGAGGTGTCATTCTGGTAGCATCGATCATCGTATGGGCATTGGGCTACTTCTCGCCCTCGGGTGTTGCCGATTCGTTGGAAGATAGCTTTATCGGAATGTTGGGTAAGGCTATTGAACCTATATTCTTGGTGCAGGGTTTTAATTGGCGATTGGATGTCAGTCTGATAGCAGGTGTTGGTGCAAAAGAGATCGTGGCTTCAACAATAGGTGTGCTCTATGGTGACAGCACTTTCGGTTTCTCTGCGTTGACGGCCTATGCTTTCCTGCTGTTTGTTCTCATCTACTTCCCCTGTATAGCAACTATTGTTGCTATCAAGAATGAGAGCGGTTCGTGGCGTTGGGCAGCCTTTGGAGCTGTATATACAACGGTGTTGGCATGGATAGTGTCGGCTGCCTTCTATCAGATAGGTTCGCTCTTTATCTGATTAGCCTATTTGATGGGTTCCATGTGGAGGGAAACATGCGTATTGGCACCAAAACGTTGTTTTAGTTTCCGTTCAATAGTTGTCGCACGTTCGTGAACGCTATTCAGGGGGAGTTGTCCGTCCATCCTTATGTGGGCTTCAATGGCGATGCGGTTACCTATACGGCGTGTTCGCAGGTTATGAGGCTGTTGTACATCACCAAACGACTGTATAATCTGTACAATCTCCTGTTCTGTTTCTGCCGGTAATGAGCTTTCCGTCAGTTCGTTGATGCTTTTCTTCAGCAACTCGTAAGCCACCTTAACCAGCATCAGACCCACCACAATGGAAGCCAAAGGGTCAAATACTGCCCAGCTGTTGCCTAACCAGATGGCTAAACCGATACCGATGGCAGCACCTACTGACGAGAGGGCATCGCTGCGGTGATGCCAGGCATTGGCAATCATCACTTGTGAGTTCAGCACCTTTCCACGATGTGAAGTGTACTGATAGAGTATTTCTTTGATAGCTATCGACAATAAGGCAGCCCATAAGGCTATCCATCTCGGTGCTTCGAGTTCTTCGCCGTTTAGCCATGCGGTAAACTTCATCACGCCTGAGACTATAATACCTGTTGCTGCTGCCACTAATGCCAAGCCAATCAGAAACGAAGCAATGGTTTCAAACTTGCCGTGTCCATAGTCGTGAGATTGGTCTTGTGGCTTGGCACTGATGCTGACAAATACCAGTACCAGGATATCTGTGACAAAGTCGGATAGCGAGTGAAAGGCATCGGCAACCATTGCTGAGCTGTTGCCTAATATGCCGGCTATAAACTTAAAGGTGAGCAGGGCTGCATTGCCCGCACTGCCTACCAAAGTAACCTTATAGATTTCTTTCTTCCTGTTCATACCATTACAAAGGCTTGTGTTATTCGTGGTGATAAGGCTCACCTTTTATAATCGTACACGCGCGATAAATCTGTTCGGTAAAGGTGAGGCGAATCATCTGATGGCTGAAGGTCATTTTGGATAGCGATACCTGTTCGTTGGCTCGTGCATAGACGTCCTTTGAAAAACCGTAAGGACCGCCGATAATGAAGATAAGGCGTCGTGCCGTATTGCGTTTCTGTTCAAGCCAACGGGCAAACTCTATGCTGCGATATTCCTTTCCATGTTCGTCAAGCAGCACAACGGTATCGGAAGGCTGCAATTGCTTTAGGATCAGTTCTCCCTCAGCTTGTTTCTGCTGTTCTTCCGAAAGGTTCTTGGTGTTCTTCAGTTCGGGAACGGTGACTACTTCAAACGGCATATAATGATTGATGCGTTCCACATAATCGTTGATGCCGGCGATGAAATGCTTGTTGACGGTCTTACCGACTTGAATCAGAATCGTCTTCATCTTCGATTGCGTAAATGCTCTTGCCATGATGGACTGGGCAGAGCGTTTCATTTTTGTCGATGGGAGGATATTCGCCGCGACGTTTGGGATTCATGGGGAACCACCCTTTTTGGACACGCTTCTTCTGGGAGAAGAGTTCACCGATGCCCCATAGTGCCGAGGCTCCGAAGACTCCAACAATAGCAGAGATAATGGTGTTCTCGATGAAGAGGGCTGCAACGATGCAAGCCAACCCGATCAAGAGATAGACAACCCAGGGACGAGTGCCCCAGTAGTATTCCGTCTTAATGACGATGGGGTGCCATATCCCGATGGTCAGAAAAGTGCTGACAGCAATGATAATACCTGTGAAATACATAATCTATCGGGTTGAATGGAATCCTTCCAAGTTCTGGTAACGACGCTTCATCATGTGTTGGTAGATGCTACGCATCCAATAAGGTTCGGTAACGGTGAATGCAATGCCGATGAAAATCAGTAGCAGGTAGGCTGTCTGGTTGTCGAAGATGGTTTCGAGAACTATTGCTATCACAACAGGTGCAAACATAGCAATCATCGAGAGGATGCTCTGCCACTTGTTCTCCATCTGGTTCTTACCCGTAATCTTCTCGTTAAGGGGTAGGGTGTCCTTGTTGATGATAGCCAGATGGAAGAGCATGCAATAGACGGGGCCAGTAGCTGTAAACAGATAGGCCAGAATCATGAGAATGGAGTATTGTCCCATGATGACTGGAGGCAACTGCAACAGCAGGGGCAACAGCAGTATGGCGCTGTAGTAATAGTATTTCGCGGTCAGCAGTTTCAGAATATTCTCTTCGTGCACCATCAGCAAGTCAATATAATTGCCTTCGGGACACATGACTTTTGCCAAGTTGCTGGCTCCGAAGAATACGAAGGCATAGAGGCAGAGGAAATTGCGCATATAGCTGCCTTGATAGATATCGAGAAAGGCAACGGCTATAGAGAAGAAGGTGATGAGGCAAATGCCGGAGATGAATCGGGAGCGGATAGCCTTGTTGCGCATGGTGCTCTTAATCTCCAGTTTCAGGTATTCACCAATTTCTCCAAAGCGGTTCAGCGTATTAAACTCGCTGACGTGCTTCAACTTCGTGTTCTCCTTCTTCGAAATCTCGTCATAAACCAAATGCATCTGCAGATGGCGGTTGATGGCAAAGAGCACTACGAACAGGGTGGCTATGATGCCGAATAACAGCCATAATGAGCCGTGTTGGTCAACGAAATCCAAAACAAAATCGGTATATTTGTCAATCATGGCGTCGGGCAAGAATAAGAAGGGACCTATCAGCAAGCCATAAACTACGGCAGGCAGTGCCCCCCAGAGTATATGATGGTTGACCAGCGTGCGAACGAGCAGATACCATTGGCTGTTGACAACTACCATGAGATGCAGGAGGAAGAGCATGCCGATGGCTCCCCATCCGCTCAGTCCGCCACACCATACAATAAAGGTGTAGGGTAGGAATACCGTCATCCAGAAGAAGTTTCCACCTTCAAATATCTGTGAAACCAGGAAACACTCAATGGCCGTATATTTGCTGATGGGAGTCAGCAGGTAAGGCTTCACCAGCATGAGCGGTGTCTGTTGCGTGGCAAAACGAGCACCGAAATCCACGATGAGCAGGAAGGGCATTGTATAGAAAATCATCTCGGGAACGTCCTCTTTGGCTGCTATCCATCCCAGGAAGGTGGCTAGTGCAATGAACTCTAAGGCCATGATAGCCATGAAGAAATACCCGAAAAACTTGCCATACTGATTGGCTTCGAACATCGGATGCCGTTTCACACTCAGATTGGTGTTTTTGCGAAGCAGGAAAAATAGTTGTATCTTGTTCATAAGTACCTTAATGTCACAAAGTCAAATGTCACAATGTCTCTTATCGTAAGTCAATGATTTCTGCAGAGGGGAAATCCTTGGAGTTGAATCGGAATGTCCCATCGGCCATGTTTGCCTTCTTGAAATTCTTGATGTCTATCGTGGTCCATCCCTTCTGCTGTTTCATACGAATCTGAGAGGGGGTATATGACTTCTGGTTGACCAGGATATACATCTCGCTGATGCCTTTCTTGCCAGTGGCTTTCAGATGCACCTCGAAGTTGCCGCCCTTCTTCGTCATAGTGTAGGTATAGCCGTTCTTATACATATAGATGAAGTTATAGGGGTTGATGGCTGCAAGCTCTGCATCAGTAGGATTTGATACATTCACCTCATCGTTGTCTTTCACATAGGTCCATTGCGTCTTTCCGTCAAACCAGATAGTGGCTTGTGGCGTAGAGGCGTGGAACTTCTTGCCCTTGATGGCAATGGTACCACAGGCATTCATGTTGTTACCCTTGATGGTAAAAGACGCTGAGGCACCCGTTTTGTTGGATACCGTAGCGGCTGTCTTGTCTAATACCTGTTTGGCTGTCTGCGCTTCTGCAAGGCTAGTGAATAGCGAGCAGTGAATAGCGAGCAGAGTCACTAACACCAGCCATCTGTACTTGCTTATCCTCTCCATTGTGATAATAGATTTTCAAGACTGTTCTCGTCCATGATTAATACTTCGCGAGGCTTTGAACCGTGAGCGGCTCCTACAATGCCTGCCTTCTCCAACTGGTCCATCAGTCGTCCGGCTCGGTTGTAGCCGATGGCGAACTTACGCTGTATCAAACTTGTACTTCCGCTCTGCTCGCGAACAATCAGTCGTGCTGCATCCTCGAACATCGGGTCAAGGTGCTGCATGTCAACATCATGACTCTCGCCGCCCTCACCGTCGTCAGTATCCGGCTCAGGCAGTTCGAAGGCAGAGACATAACCCTGTTGCTGGGCTATGAACTGGTTGATGCGTTCCACCTCTGGGGTGTCCACAAAGGCACATTGTACACGAACAGGCTCGCCACCATTGAGGTAAAGCATGTCACCACGACCAATCAGTTGCTGGGCACCCGGACGGTCAAGAATGGTACGTGAGTCTATCATGGCACCTACACGGAAGGCAATACGGCTTGGGAAGTTCGCCTTAATCGTACCGGTGATGATATTGGTGGTAGGACGCTGTGTGGCAATAATCATGTGGATACCAACGGCACGTGCCAGCTGGGCAATACGTGCAATGGGCAACTCGACTTCTTTGCCTGCCGTCATGATCAAATCGCCAAACTCGTCGATAACCACAACGATATAAGGCATATACCGGTGACCGTGTTCTGGGTTCAGTTGTCTGTCAATAAACTTCTTGTTATACTCTTTGAGGTTACGTGCCTGAGCCATCTTCAGCAAGTCATAGCGGGTATCCATCTCCTTACACAGCGAGTTCAGGGTACGGATAACCTTTGTGACATCCGTGATGATAGGCTCCTCGCCATCATCGGTCACCTTAGCCAGGAAATGTTTCTCGATAGAAGAATAGACGCTGAACTCCACCTTTTTCGGGTCAACCAGCACGATCTTCAGCTCGGCAGGATGTTTCTTATATAATAAAGAGGTGATGATGGCGTTCAGTCCTACAGACTTACCTTGTCCGGTAGCACCTGCAACGAGCAAGTGGGGAGCTTTGGCCAAGTCAAACATAAACACCTCGTTGGTAATGGTCTTACCTACGGCACAAGGCAGTTCCATCGTTGATTCCTGGAATTTCTTCGAGTTCAGGATGCTCTCCATCGATACCGTGCTGGGCTTGGCGTTAGGAACCTCAATACCAATGGTTCCCTTGCCAGGTATTGGTGCGATAATACGAATGCCCAGTGCTGAAAGGCTTAAGGCAATATCGTCTTCCAGGTTACGGATTTTGGAGATGCGGACACCTGGTGCTGGTGTAATCTCGTAAAGCGTGATGGTAGGACCTACCGTTGCCTTGATGCTGCTAATCTCCACGCCAAAGTTACGAAGCACATCGACAATACGGTTCTTGTTGGCGGTCTGTTCCACCATATCGATATATGGCTTTCCGTCGTCCTCGTACTTCTTCAGCAGGTCGAGGGTAGGATAGTGGTAGTTCTCCAAATCGCGCTTGGGGTCGTAAGGTGTGCTGATGTCCCCATAGTTGCCCACAAGATTGTCACCTTTGGCAGCCTCTTCCTCAGAAGCCTCCTCAATCTCCATATCGATGTCTTCAATGTCATTGTTTTCTTTGACATCAAAATTGTCATTGATTGGAGTAACAACGGTTTCAGCCTGTTCCTCCTCTGTCTCAGGTGTGTTGATATCCGTAAATTCAACGGTTTGCTCTTGTGGGTCGTCAAACACCTCTGGATCTTCCAGCGTATTCAGCATATTCGTCTTTTCATCTTCCGAGTCCCCCTTGCCGATATGGATTTCCATCGGTATCTTTTTCAGATAGCGCAGTGGGTTTAGCAACTTGCGGATGATGATAATCGTCTCCATACTCAGATAGGTGAGGAAAGCAATAGCGGTCAATGCCAGCACAGCCACCAGTCCGGGAACACCAATCAGTCCTTCTATCTGCTGGCTGACGGCCAATCCGTGGTCACCACCAGGGTTAAAGCACGAATCCTCGAAGAACGGCAGTAGGAACTTTGCCATCGTGATAGAGCACCAAACCATGATAAGCGTCAGGCACATGAACCATTTCAGCAGTTTCACCTTAAAGGCTCGCATCAGCGTGACGGAAATCATCAGGATGAAAACAGGTATCAGGAATGCTGCCAGTCCGAAACAACGCTTGATGAAGAACCAAGCTGCATAGGCACCCAAGGAGCCACAGGCATTCTGGAACTCCTGATTCTGATTCAGTATCTCGCCAGCGCGTGGAGCCTCTATCATGCTCTGGTCTGCCTCACCTGTTACCAGGAAGGAAGCAAAGGCCCATGTCAGATAGCCTGCAATGAACAGCAGGCAGAAGCCAAGCACGAAGTTGATACGCTCGTTGTGGAAAATGTGGTCTATGCCGATGGCTTGTTGGAAGCTTGCTGTCTTCTCCGAAGCCTTAGTTGTTTTCTTTTTTGCCATTGTGTCCTTTTTATTACAAAGTGCAAAAGTACAAATAAAAACTTAGATTTCATCATAAATCTGACGATTTTTGTTTTTTTTGCATTACCTTTGCAGCCAAAATGAAGAAAACGATTTTTAGCAGATACGATAAGAGTAAGATTGGCGAGTTGCCCAAGGTGTTGTTTGAAGGGCGAATCGTCGTAGTCTTGACAGATTCAGAGGCTCAGAAAGCCGTTGATTATCTCTTGTCACAGCCTATTTTGGGTGTTGATACGGAGACGCGTCCTTCGTTTAAGAAGGGTAAGATTAACAAAGTAGCTCTTCTGCAGGTGTCCAGCCATGAGGTGTGCTTCTTGTTCCGTCTGAACCAATTGGGTATTTCGCCTGCCGTCAAGCGTCTTCTTGAAGACAGGAAAGTGCCCAAGATAGGGCTTTCGTGGCACGACGATCTGAATATGCTGCACAAGGCGGGAGACTTTGAAGCGGGAAACTTTATTGATCTGCAGGATCATGTAAGGGAGGTGGGCGTTGAGGACCTGAGTCTTCAGAAACTCTATGCCAACTTCTTCGGGCAGAAGATTTCCAAGCGCGAACGGCTGACCAATTGGGAGGCTGATATCCTGCTGGAGAAGCAGAAACAATACGCGGCTACGGATGCCTGGGCGTGCATCATGCTTTACGAAGAGCTGATGCGCTTGGAGCAAACGGGCGATTACGAACTGATAAAAGTGATAGACGATGTACAAAGAAATTCGGCTTAAACGGGGTAAGGAAGAGAGCCTCAGACGGTTTCATCCCTGGGTGTTCTCAGGAGCCATTCAAAGCATGGATGAGGGCATTGAAGAAGGTGAGGTGGTGCGTGTAGTTACCAATACGGGCGATTTCATCGCCGTCGGCCACTATCAGCAGGGCTCTATCGCCGTGCGTGTATTGTCTTTCTCTGATGTGCAGATTGCCGATGAATTCTGGCATTCCCGTCTATTGTCAGCCTTACGGATGCGCCAGGCTATTGGTATTGCTGACAATCCCGACAACAACACCTATCGTCTGGTACATGGCGAGGGTGATCATCTTCCGGGCTTGATAGTCGATGTCTATGGGCAGACGGCTGTGATGCAGGCTCATTCTATCGGTATGCATCTGTGCCGCAAGGACATTGCCCGTGTATTGAATGAGGTGATGGAATGGCGCATTTCACATATTTATTATAAGAGCGAGACTACGCTGCCCTTCATGACTGCCGACGATATGAATGGTTTTTTGGTGGGCGGTTCTGACGATAATATTGCTACCGAGAACGGCTTGAAGTTCCGTGTTGACTGGTTGAAAGGTCAGAAGACGGGCTTTTTCGTTGACCAGCGAGAAAACCGCTCCTTGCTGGAGCATTATGCCAAGGGCAAGCGTGTGCTGAATATGTTCTGCTATACGGGTGGCTTCTCGTTTTATGCTATGCGTGGCGGTGCTGAGCTGGTGCACAGCGTTGACAGCAGCGGCAAGGCCATTGAGCTGACACGTCAGAATGTGGAACTGAACTTTCCTGGCGATTCCCGTCATGAGGCTTTTTGCGAGGATGCGTTTAAATACTTGGAACAGGCTGGTTCCAATTACAACCTGATTATTCTCGACCCGCCCGCCTTTGCCAAGCATCGTGGTGCCCTGCATAATGCGCTGAAAGGCTACACACGCTTGAACCAGAAGGCTTTTGAGAAGATAGAGAAGGGTGGAATCCTCTTTACGTTCTCTTGTTCGCAAGTGGTTACCAAGGACCATTTCCGCAATGCGGTGTTTACGGCAGCGGCACTTGCCAAGCGTAAGGTGCGCATCTTGCACCAATTGCATCAGCCTGCCGATCATCCTGTCAACATCTATCATCCCGAGGGTGAATACCTGAAAGGCTTGGTGCTCTATGTGGAGTAAGGTAGAGGCGTATATCAAAAAACATAAACTGCTTAATAACAATGATTTATATTTTGTTGCTTTAAGTGGTGGTGCAGATAGCGTAGCGTTGCTTCTGTTGTTAAAAGAGCACGGTTTCAACGTACACGCTGCCCATTGTAATTTCCATTTGCGGGGTGCTGAGTCGGATAGGGACGAGGCGTTTTGTGTGTCGCTCTGTCAACAGCTTGGAGTAGAACTGCATCGGGTCCATTTTTGTACTCGTGAATATGCCGAATTGCACAAAGTAAGCATCGAGATGGCAGCCCGTGAACTGCGCTATCGGTGGTTTGGACAACTGTGTCAAGACCTTGGTGCGGCAGGCGTCTGTGTGGCTCACCATCGTGACGACTCGGTGGAGACGGTACTTTTGAACCTTGTAAGGGGTACGGGATTGCGCGGTTTGACGGGCATTCAGCCACGAAGTGAACTGGTGGTTCCTTGTGGACAAGACGTACAGAAGCAGATGAAATTGGTGGTTTTGCGACCGCTTTTGTGTGTCTCGAGGGCTGAAATCGAGGCCTTTTTGGCTGAAAGGGGGCAGGAATATGTCACGGACAGCACCAATCTGGAGGCTGACGTGCAACGGAATGTCGTACGCCTTGAAGTGCTTCCCTTGCTTCGAAAGCTCAATCCTGCCGTCGCTGAAAACATACAGCGGACGGCAGAGAATTTAAGCGAAGCACAGCAAGTATTAATAGTAACAATTGCTAGTATTAATAGTAGCAATATTTTGAATCTGAGCGACTTGAAAAAATATGGTTCAAGTGAATATTTAGAATTTGAATGGCTCAGGAAATATGGTTTTAATGGTGATCAGGTTCGTCAGATATTGGACGCTGAGACGGGTAGAATCGTGAGTTCTGCGACGGGTTATGACGTCTTGAAGGACCGCGAACGTTTGATTGTTGAACCTGCGCTGGAACCCTTCAATCCTATGCGTATTCCCGAGGAGGGAACGTATGTTTTGGATGGAAACAAGCGTTTTTCAGTGCGTAAAAAGCCTGTTTACGTCTCGAAAGAATCCCATATTGCAACCCTGGATGCTGCTAATGTCCGGTTCCCGCTGACCGTCCGTAGGGTGGAAGAGGGTGACTGGATGCAGCCTTACGGCATGAAAGGCAGGAAGTTGTTGAGTGACCTTATGACTGACCGGAAGATGACCGTCTTCGAGAAACGTCGCCAGTTGGTTGTGGTTGATAGTCAGGGGATTATCGTGTGGGCTGTTGGCCTGCGTACAGACCATCGTGTGGCCGTCGGCGACCAGACTAAGGATGTATTGGAGATCAGTTTTGTCACATTGTAACTTTGTAACAATGTAACAATAAGGATTTCTATTATGTCATTTTTACTTTAGAATATATAATAATATATTATTATATATTCTAACTGATAAATTACTCACTTCGGAATGGGCTTAATGTTACAAAGTTACATTGTTACAAAGTTACATGTTGCCGTTTGGTATATTTTGTAAAGAGATGCCTAATTGCGAGGTAAAAAATTTGGTGGTTCGGAAAAAAATGCTTACTTTTGCACGTCATTTAGAATAATAGTAAGAAATATCGATATTTATGAGTAAGAGATTTGCCGAACACAAAGGCTTGAATTTGACGCAGACGAACAATGACGTGCTGCAGACGTGGAAGGAGAAAAATGTCTTTTGGCGCTCCGTGACGGAGAGAGAGGGTTGTCCCCAGTTCGTATTCTTCGAAGGTCCCCCATCAGCCAATGGTCACCCCGGTATCCATCACGTGCTGGCGCGCAGCATCAAGGACACCTTCAACCGCTATAAAACCATGCAGGGCTTCCAAGTGAAGCGCAAGGCCGGCTGGGACACCCACGGACTTCCTGTAGAGCTGGGCGTTGAGAAGGAGCTGGGCATCACCAAGGCCGACATCGACAACAAGGAGAGCGACAAGTATATCTCGACTGAAGACTATAACAAGAAGTGTCGCGAGAACGTGATGATGTACACTGCCGAGTGGCGTGAACTGACGGAGAAGATGGGTTACTTCGTTGACCTGGACAACCCCTACATCACCTACGATAACAAGTATATTGAGACGCTGTGGTGGCTGCTGAAGCAGTTCTATCAGAAAGGCCTGCTCTACAAGGGCTACACCATCCAGCCTTATTCGCCCGCAGCCGGTACGGGACTTTCCAGCCACGAGTTGAACCAGCCCGGTTGCTACCGTGACGTGAAGGACACCACCTGTACGGCTCAGTTCAAGATGAAGAATCCGAAGCCCGAGATGGCAAAGTGGGGTACACCATACTTCTTGGCTTGGACGACTACCCCGTGGACACTCGCTGCCAACTCAGCCCTCTGTGTAGGTCCGAAGATTGACTATGTGGCCGTACAGACCTATAATCCCTATACAGCCGACAAGATTACCATCGTTTTGGCAGAGGCCCGTCTGAATGCCTATCTGCCCGCCGAGGGTGCCATTACGGATGGTGGCGAACTGCCTGAATACAAGAAGGGTGAGAAGCTGATTCCCTATCGCATTGTGGCCCGTTACAAAGGTACTGACCTCGTAGGCATGGAGTACGAACAACTGATGCCCGCCATCAAGCCGATGGGCGACGCCTTCAAGGTGATTCCTGGTGACTATGTAACGACCGACGATGGTGCCGGTATCGTACATATCGCTCCCAATTTCGGTGCTGACGACGCCTTCGTTGCCAAGAAGGCTGGTATCTGTCCTATCGTGCTGATAGACAAGAAAGGTGCAGAGCGTCCCGTGGTGGACCTGCAGGGTAAGTACTTCGTCATCGAGGACCTTGACCCCGAGTTTGTTAAGAACTACGTCAACGTTGACGAGTGGAACAAGTTTGCAGGCCGCTATGTGAAGAACGCCTATGACGACACGCTGACCGACAAGGACGAGACGCTGGATATCAGCATCTGCATGGACCTGAAGGCGCAGAACAAGGTGTTCAAGATTGAGAAGCACGTCCACAACTATCCACATTGCTGGCGTACCGACAAGCCCGTGCTCTACTATCCCTTGGATTCGTGGTTCATCAAGAGCACAGCCAAGAAGGAGCGCATGTCCGAGTTGAACAAGACCATCAACTGGCAACCTGAGTCAACAGGAACAGGCCGTTTCGGCAATTGGCTCGACAACCTGAACGACTGGAACCTCTCTCGTTCACGCTTCTGGGGAACACCGTTGCCCATCTGGCGTTCAGAGGACGGCGAGGAAATCTGTATCGGTAGCGTTGAAGAACTGTACAACGAGATAGAGAAGGCCGTCAAGGCTGGCTTCATGAAGAGCAACCTGCTGAAAGACCAAGGTTTCGTACCTGGTGATATGTCGCAGTCGAACTACGACAAGATAGACCTGCATCGCCCATACGTTGACTATATCGTATTGGTGAGCGAGAGTGGCAAACCCATGAAGCGCGAGACAGACCTGATTGACGTGTGGTTTGACTCTGGTTCCATGCCTTATGCACAGGTTCACTATCCTTTCGAGAATCGCGACCTCATTGACAAGGGTATTGCCTTCCCTTGCGATTTCATCAACGAGGGTGTCGATCAGACGCGTGGCTGGTTCTTTACCTTGCACGCCATTGCCACGATGATATTCGACAGCGTAGCCTTCAAGAACGTGATTTCTTCGGGACTGGTGCTCGACGCCAAAGGCAACAAGATGTCGAAGCATGTCGGCAATGTGGTCAATCCGTTCGAGATGATTGAGAAGTACGGCTCGGATGCGGTACGTCTCTATATGATGACCAACTCGGAGCCTTGGGATAACCTGAAGTTCGATCCCGAGGGTGTTGCCGAAATCAGCCGTAAGTTCTTTGGCACCTTATATAATACGTATTCGCTCTTTGCGATGTATGCCAACGTCGATGGCTTTGACCCGCAGACACCTCAGATTCCCGTCAGCGAGCGTCCTGAGTTTGACCGTTGGATTCTTTCTTGTCTGAACTCGCTGGTACAGGGTGTCCAGAAGGAGATGGACGGCTATGACCCAACCCGTGCGGGACGACTCATCGACGCCTTTGTGGATGAAGACCTCTCTAACTGGTATGTCCGCCTGAACAAGAAACGTTTCTGGGGCAAGGAGATGGACAACGACAAGCTGGCTGCCTATCAGACGCTGTACGAGTGTCTGATGACCGTTGCCAAGCTGTTGGCACCTTTCGCACCGTTCTTTGCCGACCAGCTTTATAAGGATCTTGGCGGCGCTTTGGACAGCGTTCATCTGGATCAATTCCCTGCATTCAATGCAGCCTTTGTCAATAAGGACCTCGAAGAGCGTATGGCTATTGCCCAGCGTATTACCACTGTTGTGCTGTCACTGCGTAAGAAGGAGGGCATTGCCGTGAAGCAGCCCCTGCAGACACTGATGATTCCGCCCGTTGACCAAGCTCAGCGTGAAGCCATCGAGACGGTGAAAGATATCTTCCTCCAGGAAGTGAATGTGAAGGAGGTGAAGTTCGTAGAGGGTGCCGGCATCCTGGTGAAGAAGGTGAAGTGTAACTTCCGCACTATGGGTAAGAAGTTTGGCAAGGACATGAAGGCTGTTGCTGCTGCTGTTGCCGAGATGACACAGGAGCAGATAGCCGAACTGGAAACCAACGGCCAGCTGCAGTTAGGCAGCTATGAGATTTTGGCTGAGGACGTTGAGATCATCAGCGAGGATATTCCCGGATGGCTGGTAGGCAACGATGGCAACCTGACCATTGCCCTCGACATTACGCTGACGGACGAGTTGCGTGCCGAAGGTATGGCTCGTACGCTGGTGAACCGTATCCAGAACATGCGTAAGAAGAGCGGCTTGGAAATCACCGACCATATTCGTGTCAGCATTGAACCCAACGAGGCATCCACCAAGGCTGTCGGGGCCTTTGGCGACTATATTGCCCGTCAGGTATTGGCTGACGACCTGAAGTTGGAGGCTAACGATGGTCAGGCTGTCGAATTTGATGACTTTAAACTGAACATAAAAATAACTAAATCTTAATGCAATTATGACAGAAAAAACACGTTACACGGATGAAGAACTCGAAGAGTTCCGTGAAATTATCAATGAGAAACTGGCTCTTGCCAAGCGTGACTATGACCAGATGATGAGAGTGCTGATGAATCAGGACTCCAACGATGTTGATGACACGTCACCAACCTATAAGGCGCTGGAAGAGGGTAGTGCTACCCAGTCGAAAGAGGAGCTTATCTCGCTGGCAGCCCGTCAGCAGAAGTTCATTCAAGGTCTGAAGGCTGCTCTGACCCGTATCGAGAACAAGACTTACGGCATAGACCGTATGACGGGCAAGCTGATTCCCAAAGAGCGTCTTCGTGCCGTTCCTCATGCTACGCTGAGCGTGGAGTCAAAGATGGCTGGAAAGAAATAAGAGGTAAGAGGTGAGAAAGAACTCTGGAATTGTAAAAAGAGGATGGCTGGCTGCGTTTCTCGTAGTCGCTATCCTCGTTATCGACCAAGTCATCAAGATTTGGGTCAAGACCCACATGACACTCCACGAGCAGATAGAAATATTCTCGTGGTTCAAGATTGTGTTCATCGAAAACAACGGTATGGCTTATGGTATGGAGATTGGCTCCAAGCTGGTGCTCAGTCTCTTCCGTGTTGTCGCTGTCAGTGTGCTGGGCTATTATATTGTCCAGCAGGTCAGGAAACAGGCACGCTATGGCTACATTGTCTGTCTGTCAATGGTGATGGCGGGGGCAGCCGGTAATATCTTCGACTCGATGTTCTATGGCCTTATTTTCAATGCCAGTTCAGAGTTCTATACCAGTTATTTCGTACCGTTCGGCACGGGTTATGCCCCGTTCCTGATGGGCAAGGTGGTGGATATGTTCTATTTCCCTCTTATTGTCACTACTTGGCCTGACTGGGTACCCATGTTTGGCGGACAGCCTTATGTGTTCTTCAGTCCCATCTTCAATTTTGCCGACGCTTCCATTTCTGTCAGTGTCGTGCTCGTGTTGCTGTTCTATCGTAAGGAAATCAGTGAGATAACGCTCAAGAAACAAACGCCTACAACGGAATGAAGCATAGTTTTCTCTACCTATTTATATTATGGTTGGCAGTGGCTTGTACGCCCACAGTTCCCAGTCAGTATATCCAGCCTGATGAAATGGAGGATATACTCTACGACTATCATGTGGCACAAGCTATGTCGAAAACAACGGGTAGCGACAATTATGAATACAACAAGCATCTGTATATCGGCGCCGTGTTGAAGAAATACGGGTTGAGCGAGGCCGAATTTGACACGTCGCTGGTCTATTATTACAGCCGAGCCGACAAGTTTCATGAGATTTATGCGCATGTGAGCGACCGTCTGAACGAAGAGGCGAAGCTGCTGGGAGCATCTATGGGTGATATCAGCCGCTATTCCCAGTATAGTGCTACGGGCGACACAGCTAATATATGGTCTGACATTTCTGATGCCTTGCTCATTCCACGTCCTACACAGAATCGCTTTGACTTCACCATCAAGGTGGATACCACTTTCCATCTGGGCGACTCGTTCATGTTCCAGTTTATGTCGGAGTATCTCTATCAGACCGGTTCCAAGGATGCCGTCGTGTGCATCGTCACCAAGTATGAAGGCGACAGCATTCTCCAGACAGCTAATCATGTATCCGTTGCGGGCCTGACACAGATACGCGTGCCAGCCAACAATAAGAAGAAGTTGAAGGAAATGAGTGGCTTTATCTATCTGAACGATGGTGGTGACATCTCTGAGACACGTAAGATGATGTACATCAGTCAGCTACAATTAATACGATTCCATTCAAAGGAAATACTGAAAGCCGATGAAACAGCCAGAAAAGACTCCGTACAGACGGATAGCTTGCAACGAGTTGGTAACCCTGGAGGGCCAGTGCCTGACACTCTGCGTCGTAGAATTATCAGAGGACGGCAGGGTGGTACGCCATTACCCCCTAGTGCAGGAGCAGGCATTCACCGAGTGGATGCAAGGCCGCTTACAATTAAGGAATGACGCTGACGGGGTTGTTCGTTTATATCAACATGACAAACCAATTAACTTAAAAAGATAAGACTATGAATCTGAAAGTACGTTTAGCGGTAATGAACTTCTTGGAGTTCGCCGTGTGGGGAGCCTACCTCACTTGTATGGGAAATTATCTGGGTGTTGCCGGACTGGGTGACAAGATTTCCTGGTTTTATGCCATTCAGGGCATTGTGAGCATCTTTATGCCTACTTTGATGGGTATCGTAGCCGATAAGTACATTCAGCCCCAGCGACTGTTAGGCCTCTGCCATTTGCTGGCTGGTGGCTTCATGATTGCCTGCTTCTGGATGGGCGACGAGGTAGGACACGGCAATGAGATTCTCAACAAGTCGCTGTTCATCACACTCTATACACTGAGTGTGGCCTTCTACATGCCCACCATTGCGCTGACCAACACCGTTGCCTTCACGATACTGAAGGATAACAACATGGATACCGTCAAGGACTTCCCGCCCATCCGTGTGCTTGGCACCGTAGGCTTCATTGCCGCCATGTGGTTTGTCAACTGCGCTTTCATCGATGAGACAGGGTTTGGTCATACCTTGGGCCATAATCCTCATAAGTTCCAGTACACCTACTATCAGTTCCTGGTATCTGGTCTGCTGGGCGTGTTGCTCTTCCTGTATAGCTTCACGCTGCCGCAATGCAAGTTGGTGAAGAAGGAAGGCAAAATGTCGCTTGCTGAGAGCCTGGGCCTGAATGCCTTCAAGCTGTTCAAGCGCCGCCAGATGGCCCTGTTCTTCATCTTCTCGGCATTGCTGGGCATGTGTCTGCAGGTCACCAACGGCTTCGCAGGTCCTTTCCTCACCAGTTTCAAGGGCATCCCTGAGTTTGCAGACTCCTTTGCAGCTAACAACGCTACCATGCTGACCTCCATCTCTCAGATTAGTGAGGCCTGCTGCATCCTGATGATCCCGTTCTTCCTGAAGCGCTTTGGCATCAAGGTGGTCATGCTGATGTCGCTTTTTGCATGGGTATTCCGCTTTGGTTTCTTCGGCATTGGCAATCCCGCTATGCCTGGAGTCATCTTCTTCATACTCTCCTGTGTGGTCTATGGTGTCGCCTTCGACTTCTTCAATGTCTCTGGCGGTATCTTCGTCGATCAGGAGTGCGACCCGAAAATCAAGGCTTCTGCCCAGGGCTTGTTCATGATGATGACTAACGGTCTCGGTGCCACCATTGGTACGCTGACTGCTGGCGAGATAGTCAACAAGTTCTGCTCGTGGGAGGACTTTGTGGTTAACGGTTCGAAGCAGAGTTTCCTTGTCGGCGACTGGCAGACCTGTTGGTTCGTCTTTGCAGCCTTCGCCTTGGTGGTAGGCATTGCCTTCGCGCTGGTCTTCAAACCTGAGAAGAAGCCCATTACGGAGATTAAACACTAAAATGACTGACGAATGAAAGAGGTTCGGTTCTTCTATGTACCCGATGCTGCCAACAACAGCGAGTTGCCTGCCGACGAGGGACAGCACGCCATGCGTGTGCTTCGCCTGAAGGCTGGTGACGAGATGATGCTGATGGATGGTGAGGGTACCTTTTATCGGGCAGAGGTGACGCTGGCTCATACCCATCATTGCTGCTATGATATTAAGGAGACCTTGCCTCAGCAGCGTCAGTGGCAGGGTGAGGTACATCTGGCTATAGCGCCTACGAAACTGATGGACCGTATAGAGTGGATGACGGAAAAAGCTGTGGAGATTGGCATCGACCGTTTGTCCTTTCTGAATTGTCAGTTCTCTGAGCGTCGTGTGGTCAAGGTGCCTCGCATACAGAAAATCGTTGTTTCAGCAGTCAAGCAGAGCCATAAGGCGTGGGCCCCGAAGGTCAGCGAGATGACCGCTTTTGACCAGTTCATAGCCGAACCTCGCACAGCCCGCAAGTATATAGCCCATTGCTACGAAGAGATTCCTCGCACCTATCTGTTCGATGAGTTGCGCAAGCCTTCTGACATCCAGGATGCCGTCGTGCTTGTGGGACCCGAGGGCGATTTCTCCATCGACGAGGTGCGCAAGGCCGTTGCGGCAGGCTATCAGTCCGTCCATCTGGGTGCCAGTCGTCTGCGTACGGAGACTGCCGGCCTCTCTGCTGTTATGATGATGCAGTTAAGCAAAAACTAATATATTAATTAAATGAATAGAGAAGAATATTGGCAACCGGAACTTGAAACCATGCCTCGTGAGGCATTGGAGAAGTTGCAAGTAGAGAAACTGCGCAAGTCCATAGCAATCGCGCTCAAGTCGCCCTTCTATGGCAAGCGCCTTGGAGAGCTCGGCATCACTCCCGAGAGTATTCAAACTGTCGCTGACATCCGTAAGATTCCGTTTACGACAAAGCAGGATCTTCGTGACAACTATCCCTTCGGACTGGTTGGTGGCGACATGAAGGACGCTATCCGTATCCATTCCACCAGTGGTACTACCGGTCATCCTACCGTTGTTACCTATTCGCGCCACGATATTGACTCTTGGGCAAACATGATTGCGCGCGATATGTATATGGTAGGCTGTCGCGATACTGATGTCTTCCAGAACTCCAGCGGTTATGGTATGTTCACGGGTGGTCTTGGCTTCCAGTATGGTGCTGAGAAGCTGGGGGCTACTACGGTGCCTGCTGCTGCTGGTAACTCCAAGCGCCAGATCATGTTCATCAAGGACTTTGGCACTACTTGTCTGCACGCCATTCCCTCATACGCCATCCGTCTGGCTGAAGTGTTCCAGGAAGAAGGTGTTGACCCTCGTTCCACCAAGCTGCGCACCCTGTTCATTGGTGCCGAGCCCCATACGGAGGAACAGCGTCAGCGCATTGAGCGACTCTTGGGCGTGAAAGCCTACAACTCTTTCGGAATGACCGAGATGAATGGTCCCGGTGTGGCTTTCGAGTGTAAGGAGCAGTGCGGTATGCACCTGTGGGAAGACAACTACATCATCGAGATTGTCGATCCTGACACGTTGGAGCCTGTGCCCGACGGTGAGATGGGCGAGATGATACTGACCACGCTTGACCGTACCATGATGCCTATTCTGCGCTATCGTACGCGCGACCTCACGCGTATCATTCCTGGCGAGTGTAAGTGCGGACGTACCCACCGTCGTATTGACCGTATCAAGGGTCGTACCGACGATATGTTCATCATCAAGGGTGTCAACGTGTTCCCCATGCAGGTCGAGAAAATCCTTGTCCAGTATCCTGGTCTTGGCAGCAACTATCTGATTACCCTCGACACCGAGGACGACAATGATATCATGACGGTTGAGGTCGAGCTCGACGGCCTGAACACCGATGTCTATCCCGAGTTGCAGAAGATGACACGCAACATCCAGCGCGCCTTGAAGGATGAGATTCTGCTGACACCTCGCGTCAAACTGGTCAAGAAGGGCTCGCTGCCCGTCAGTGAAGGCAAGGCCGTTCGTGTAAAGGATCTCCGTCCGGGTCGCGGATAAATATAGGTTTTCGCTATGAGAAGAATCCTTTTAGCGGCGTTATGCTGGGTAGCACTTGACTCTTCGGCACAAGTCCCGATGAGTCAGGTGTTAAAACAAATGCCTGACTCCATTGTCCCGTATCTCTCTGAGAACAACAAGCTCGACATGATTGACTTCCTCGACTCCAAGATGAAGGCCGAGGTACACAATCTGCTGGATGGTAGGTCGGAGCTGCTCACACTGACTGAACGTTCTGCTGCCTTGCAGCTCAACGAAGCCTCGCGGTTGGACATTCGCTTGCTCGATGTCGAAGAGCCCATCGACAGCGCCTCACAGATAGTCTGTCTTGTCAGCACCTATGGCACCGACGTGCAAGAGAGTAGGGTGGCCTTCTGTTCCCTCCGCTGGCACCCGTTGCCGACGGCTCGGTTTATCACCTTGCCTGCCGAGATGTTCACCGCCTCTTTTTCCGACGACGCAGCGCATCCAGTACTGTCACTTCGCATGGCTCACCAACTGGACCGTCCCGCTAACGAAGAGCAGAAACCGATAGAAGAAACTACAACAAACCTTAAATGGAGTGGTAAAACGTTTAATAAATATTAAATTTATGCTTTTGAAGTACAAATAATATGGTGGAAAGCAAAAAAAATGCTATATTTGCAGTGTGTTTTTCATGGTATTAGATTATTAAGGTTAATTTTAAAGATTGGTTGTCGTGAGACAATCAATTTTTTTTGCCCCGTTTTTAAGGGCAAGAAGAAAGGGAACCCATCACAGGTTCCCTTCTTTGTTTGTTTGGAATAAATTATCTTTTTTTGTTCTCTTAGGCCTCGGCTGCAGGAATTACTGAAACATAACTCTTATCGCGCTTGCCCTTGTGGAACTGTACAGTACCGTCAACCAGAGCGTACAGGGTATCGTCTTTACCCATAGCTACGTTCTCACCGGCATTGTGCTTTGAACCACGCTGACGAACGATAATGTTGCCTGCAATGACCTTCTGACCGCCAAAAATCTTGATACCGAGTCGCTGAGCTGCACTCTCGCGGCCGTTCTTAGAACTACCTACACCTTTCTTATGTGCCATTTCTTGTTCCTCCTAATTTTAAGCGATTACTGATTTAACTTCTACCTGGGTGAACTGCTGACGGTGACCGTTGCGCTTGCGAGAGTCCTTACGACGCTTCATCTTGAACACGATGACCTTCTCACCCTTTACCAGTGGGTTTACCACTTCGCATACTACCTTAGCACCGCTTACGGTGGGTGCACCTACCTGTACTGAACCTTCATTGTCAACAAGCAGTACCTTGTCGAATTCAACAGTTTTACCGGCTTCCACATCCTTCATGTGGTTCACGAAGAGCTTCTTGCCCTCCTCAACCTTGAACTGCTGACCGTTGATTTCTACAATTGCGTACATTGTTTATTTAATTGTTTAACGGGTTTTTCTGCGTGGCGTGTCACCTCGTGCGACAGCTTCTTTGAGCCACTACAGACTAAATCGGGCGCAAAATTACTCATTTTTGCCGAAATAAGTGATATATGGAAAGTGAAAAGTGAAAAGAATTAAAAAACTTTAACGTTTACCTCTTTGACCTAAAGGTGCAAAGCGACTTCGTCGATTACTCACATCATCCATCTCACATCATCCATCATCCATCTTCCATCAAAAATAAAGCGGTGACCCTCACAGGCAACCGCTTCATATCTTCAATAGGTATTAGTCCTTTTTTAAGGTAAAAAGATTGTTTTCAGGATAACGGGTGCAAAAGTACAACATTTTTTATAACCGTCCAAACTTTTTTATAAGAAATTTGTTAAATTTTCGCTGTGTAGGCACACACTTGCAATCGTTTGCCTCTTTTTTATAATTTTGTAGTACTCAGACATTTAAAATACCATGTTTTAGGTATTGCACCATTCAGTATTTCGTCGTACCTTTGCAACCGTTAATCGCATAATTTCAGATTATATAAAGTATTTGTTTAGTTTGTAGTGAAATGGGCTGTCCGCGAGGCCAGCCCATTTTTCCACTTAGAACGGTCCGCGTCCCATGCAGCTGGTCGTTCCCAGTGCCGTCAGGAAAGCTGTGAGAGCGGCTACTATCACCTTCACCACTACCTCAACAATACGATTCTTCTTCATCAGGGAACAAAAAAAATGGGAAAAAAAAACAAAGTAACAAATAACAAAGTAACAAAATCGCAAAAAATCCAATGTCATTCGAAAAATAATTGTTATTTTTGTGGCATAAAATAATCAGCAGACTTTTAGATGATATGAAGAATTTGCTTATT
>CACXTX010000041.1 GCA_902770635.1 uncultured Prevotellaceae bacterium
CTTGACAGGACTTGACTGGTTGTTTCTTCTTCCAAGCTGGAAGAGAGGATTGGTTGAAGTGATAGTACGTGTCTGGTGAGCATACTGCCAGTTGATGCCCAAGTGGAAACCTTCTGGCATGAAAACAACACCAGCAGGATTGGAATATACACCATCGAGGCCGATAGCGGCATCGCGTGCAGGATTGCGCAAGAAGTCAACACTCTGGTTTGTGTTAGTCAGGATACCGCCAGCAAAAGCGGTTGCCGTTGTCATCGTGAAAACAACGAATGACGCTAAAATCTTTTTCATTACTTTTAAACTTATTTTGCTAAAAACGGCTGCAAAGGTAATGATATTGCACAAATGAACGAAAAAAGTGCATAGAATATTAATACTTATTAACTAAAACATGCACACTTTCTGCACAAATGTGCTAAAGTGTGCACGTTTCGTGTGCGAAAACACTATTTTATTCTACTTTTTCTCAGTAGGATAACTTACACGGGTATGGTAGATGGTTTTCAGCTTCTCGATGAGTACGGTCTTGGCATACTGGATGTCGCGGAAAGTAATAGGACATTCGCGGAAATAGCCTTCGGCTACTTGTGTGTCGATGAGTCGCTCTACAAGGCTGCGGATGGATTGCTCTGTGTAGTCGGGAAGAGAACGTGAGGCGGCTTCAACCGTATCAGCCATCATCAGACAGGCTTGTTCACGGGTAAAGGGGTTAGGACCTGGATAGGTGAACAGCAGGTCGTCAACAGGCTCGTCGGGATGCTCATTATGGTAGCGGATATAGAAGAACTTGGCCTTGCCCAGTCCGTGATGCGTAGCGATGAAGTCGCGGATAACCTTAGGGAGGTTGTATTTGTCTGCCATCTTCAGTCCCTCTGTGACATGACTGATAATGATTTGAGCACTCTCAACGTCCGTCAAAGTCTCGTGTGGGTCAATGCCCGACTGGTTTTCCGTATAATAGATGGGGTTGGCCAGTTTGCCGATGTCGTGGTAAAGGGCTCCAGTACGAACCAACTGGGCTTTGGCACCAATCTTGTTGGCTATCTCACCTGCCAGATTAGCTACTTGTATGGAGTGGTTGAAAGTGCCAGGGGCTATCTCGCTCATTTGGCGAAGCAACTCGTTGTTGGTGTTCGACAGTTCTATCAAGGAGATGTCACTGGTATATCCAAATGCTTTCTCTATCAGGAAAAGCAGGGGATAGGCAAAGAGCAAGGCGATACCGTTTGCTATCAGATAGTTGTATGTGCTAAAATCGATTTGCATGGGGGCATCGGCTTTCATCCAGTCGAATGCAAGGTTTACAAACATACTGGCTAAAGTGATGATGATAGCCGACTTGAAAAGTTGGGAACGCTGGGAAAGTTCCCTCAGAGACGTAATGGCAGCAAGGCCGGCAATCAGTTGGATGACAATGAACTCATAAGGATGTTGCAACATGGTGGCACTAATCAATATCATGATAGCGTGGGTCATGAAAGCGGTACGGGAGTCCATGAACACACGGATAATGATAGGTACCATCGCATAGGGCAAGATGTATATATGGATGAACGAATTGCGCATGAAGAGTGCTGTCAGCAGCACGAAAATCATGATCAGCGTATAGAGCATGGCAATGCTGCGAGGGTTCTCAAAGTAGTCTTTTCGGTAAAGGGTCAGATAAAGGGTAAAGCATACCATGAGTATGGTTACATAGAGTATCTGTCCCAACAGGGATATCCGGTTTTGTGTCACATCCTCATTGCGGAGTTCGTTTTCTCTCTTAAACGACTCTATGATGCGGTATGTTTTTTCTGTCACAATCTCACCTCTGCCAACAATCTTCTGACCTTTCTGAACCAATCCGCTGGCAAGGGCAATGCCTGACAGCAGGTCGTTCTTGCTGCTCTCGCTACGCTCTTGGTCGTAGATGAGGTTTGGCATGATATAGGCATTCAAGTTGCATTTCTGCAGGATAGGTCGAAACATTGACAGCTGATCTTCTGTGAAGAGCTGTTCGTAGGCTGTTTTTGCAGAATAGACTTCAAGTATGGAAATGCTGGATGCCTCCTTCCCAATGACAACGCGAATCATCTGGGCAGTGTCTTTACGGAGCTTGGCGTATTCCTCCTGTTCCATGATGCCTTGCTGGTATAGGCTGTGAAGACGGTTGGAGATGATTTCCACAAAACTCTTGGGAAGTCCTGGAATACCATCAGCATAGTCCGTATTGAACTTCTTGACCATGCGCATTTCAACCTCCTTGTTGTGATTATAATAAGGTTCGTAATTGCGCATAGCGCTGTCTCGTTCCTCTTTGATGGCGGCTTCCGACTTGTAAACAGGGAAATCAAAAGGTGCCGTGAAGTCTGCATACTTCCAGGGTTTACCCTCTTCAACATGGAAGTAACTACGGTTGTCGTGAGGCATTGCCCATACCACAATGACTACTGATATGATAATGATTGCAGAGCGAATAAGAATGTCGCGCCACGTAAGTTCGTCTTTATGAAATGCACTACTCATTTTATATTAAAATAGGTACTAATTGGGTTTTACTGTGCGAAAATACAAAAAAATGCGCTAAATATCAAAAAAAATGCGTACTTTTGCACAAATTTAGATAGAAATAACCATTATCACATGGCAGAAAGAAGAGTTAGGGTGCGTTTTGCACCAAGTCCTACAGGGGCTTTGCACATCGGTGGTGTGCGTACTGCGTTATATAATTATTTGTTTGCCCGTCAGCATGGAGGCGATTTGGTGTTCCGTATTGAGGATACGGATTCCAACCGTTTCGTACCAGGTGCTGAGGAATATATCATTGAGTCGTTCAAGTGGCTGGGCATCCAGTTCGACGAAGGTGTCTCGTTCGGTGGTGACAAGGGTCCTTACCGTCAAAGCGAGCGTCGTGACATCTATAAGAAATATGTACAGCAATTGTTGGATGCCGACAAGGCATACATCGCTTTTGACACCCCAGAGGAACTGGAACAGAAGCGCAACGAGATACAGAATTTCCAGTATGACTGTCATACCCGCAGCCAGATGCGTAACTCCTTGACCATGTCGAAAGAGGAGGTTGACGCCCTGATAGGCGAGGGTAAGCAGTATGTGGTCCGCTTCAAGGTTGAGGCAGGACAGGAGATACTGGTGAACGACCTGATTCGTGGCGAGGTGCGTGTCAAGAGTGACATCTGTGACGACAAGGTGCTTTACAAGAGTGCTGATGAACTGCCTACCTATCACTTGGCAAATATCGTGGACGACCACTTGATGGAAATCTCGCACGTCATCCGTGGTGAAGAGTGGTTGCCCAGTGCACCTTTGCACGTGATGTTGTATCGTGCTTTCGGCTGGGAGGACACCATGCCCCAGTTTGCCCATCTGCCTCTGTTGCTGAAGCCTGATGGCAAGGGTAAGTTGTCTAAGCGCGACGGCGATCGTTTGGGATTCCCCGTATTCCCGTTGCGTTGGACAGATCCCAAGTCTGGAGAAACCTCTCGCGGCTATCGTGAGGATGGCTATTTCCCCGAGGCTGTCATCAATTTCCTTGCTCTGCTGGGATGGAATCCTGGTACTGAGCAGGAACTGTTTACCCTCGACGAACTGGTTCCGTTGTTCGACATCTCCAAGTGTTCGAAGGCTGGTGCGAAGTTTGCCTATGAGAAAGCCATCTGGTTTAACCACGAATATATCCTGAAGAAGTCAAACGAGGAGATTGCTGCCTTGTTTGAGCCTATGGTAAAGGAACACTGTCCTAATGAGACCTTCGAGCGTATCTTGCAGGTAACCACCATGATGAAAGACCGTGTCAGCTTTGTCCATGAAATGTGGCCCTTGTGCTCGTTCTTCTTCGTAGCTCCTACGGAATATGATGAGAAGACCGCCAAGAAACGTTGGAAGGAGGACTCCGCCCAGCAGTTGACAGAGTTGATGCAGGTGTTGGAGGGTATTGACGACTTCTCACTGGAGAACCAGGAGAAGATAGTACATGCTTGGATTGAGCAAAAAGAATACAAACTGGGCAATATCATGAATGCCTGGCGACTGACACTTGTTGGTGAGGGCAAGGGACCTGGTATGTTTGACATCTCGGCCTTCCTGGGCAAGGAAGAGACCCTTCGCCGTATGAAACGTGCCATTGAAATATTAGGCTAATGTATAATCTCATCATCTATCTCTACCAGTTAGGCGTCATCGTCGTAAGCCTTTTTAATGAGAAGGTTCGCAAGATGTGGCGTGGAGAACGTGAGGCCATCCGCATCTTGCGCGAGAAGGTTGATCCCAATGCCAAGTATGTGTGGTTCCATGCTGCCTCGCTGGGTGAGTTCGAGCAGGGTCGTCCGCTGATGGAGCAACTCCGTAGCGAGCATCCTGAATACAAGATACTCTTGACGTTCTTCTCGCCTTCGGGTTACGAGGTGCGTAAGAACTACGAGGGAGCCGATATCATTTGCTATTTGCCGCTGGACACCATTACGAATGCCCGTCGTTTCTTACGGACCGTTCGTCCTGTGATGGCGTTCTTTATCAAGTATGAATTCTGGTATAACTACCTGCATATTCTTCGCCATCGTGGTGTTCCCGTCTATAGTGTCAGCAGTATCTTCCGCCCTGGTCAGGTTTTTTTCCGCTGGTACGGACGCCAGTATGCTCACGTATTGAAGTGTTTCACCCGTTTCTATGTACAGAACGAGGTGAGCAAGGAACTTCTTGCCAAGATTGGTGTTAAGGATGTTCAGGTGGTGGGCGATACCCGTTTTGACCGAGTACTGCAGATAAAGGCAGCAGCCAAGCAGTTGCCAGTAGTGGAAAAGATGAAGGGTGGCAGCAAGTGCTTCGTTGCCGGATCGTCTTGGCAACCTGATGAGGAGATTTTCATCCCTTGGCTAAATGAGCATCCCGACTGGAAGGTCATCATAGCTCCACATGTTATTAAGGAAGACCATCTACAGCAGATTGAGAAGTTGTTGGAAGGCAGAAAGGTGGTGCGCTATACGGAAGCTACAGTCGATAATGTGGCTAATGCAGAGGTACTCATCATCAACTGCTTCGGACTCCTGTCCAGCATCTATCACTATGCTGATGTCACTTATGTCGGTGGTGGCTTTGGTGTTGGTATTCATAACACCTTGGAGGCTGCTGTCTGGGATGTTCCCGTGTTTTTCGGTCCCAACAACCAGCGTTTTCAGGAGGCACAGGGCTTGAAGCGTTGTGGTGCAGGCCTGGAGATAGCTAATGCAGATGACTTCCGTCGCCTCATGCAAGGTTTCGTTGATAATCCTACTTTGGCAAAGGAACTGGGTGAGAAGGCTGGTGCTTTTGTAGAACAGATGACGGGTGCTACGAAGAAGATTCTGGCAGACGTCCAATTATAAATAGTCCCAAAGAAAATCAGAATGGCTTTAATCAAAAGTTATCGCGGACTTATTCCCAAGTGGGGTAGGGACTGCTATTTCAGCGAGAATGCTACCATTGTAGGTGATGTGACAATGGGCGACGAGTGCTCCATATGGTTTAATGCGGTGGTTCGTGGCGATGTGGCACCTATTACTATAGGCAACCGTACAAATGTTCAAGATGGTTCGTGTGTTCATGTAACCCATGAGACAGGTCCTACACATATCGGTAGTGATGTGACGATAGGGCATAATGTTACGGTTCATGCCTGTACCATTCACGACGGAGCCTTGATAGGCATGGGGTCCACCCTGCTGGATGGTTGTGAGATAGGCGAGGGAGCCATTGTGGCTGCTGGTGCTTTGGTGTTACAGAATACCAAGGTTGGTCCTCATGAGATATGGGGTGGGGTACCTGCCAAGTATATCAAACCGACCCGTCCTGGACAGACCGATAATGCCAAGCACTATGTGGAATACTCCAAATTCTATAAGGAGGAAAATCCGGAGTGCTGCTATACTAACGAACCGGAAGAAAAGCTTATTTAATCGTAACCACTACGTATTCTGAGCGGGTTCCAATGCGGAACTTGCCTCCCCAGATACCAAGGCCACTGCTGATGTAATAGTCGGTGTGGCCTTTTTTATAGGCACCAAAGGCACACTCATAGATGGATTCGGTAATCCAGGAGATGGGCCAAACCTGTCCGTGATGGGTATGTCCGCTGAACTGGAAGTCCACGTGATGTTGCTCGGCCTGCTCCAAATGGTAGGGCTGGTGATCTAACAGAATGAGAAATCTTTGACCTGAAGGTGCAAAGCGACCTGAGGGTCGAGCGGAGGAATGAGTACTCGAGCTTTGTTCGCTAGTCTGAGCATGAATGAGAGATGAGTTTTCTTTGATGATTTTCCCCAATGACTTGCGGTGAGGATTGGTACGGTCATCCCGTCCGATGATGCAAAGGTCACCCACTTTAGCCACAGAGTCTTGCAGCAGATGGATGCCGGCATTGCGATAGAACTGTTGAACTCCTGGTTCTCCGCTATAGTATTCGTGATTTCCCAGACAGGCATAGATGGGAGCCTTTATCCTTTGGAATTCCTCGTACATCTTCTGTTCTTTCAAGGGGCGGATGCTACCATCTATGATGTCGCCGGCAATCAGGACCAGGTCAGGCTGCTCCGCATTAATCATGTCCACCCAGCGGTGTAACTCGTCTCGCCGATTATGATAGCCCAGATGCAGGTCGCTCATCATGACCAGTTTCACAGGTTTGCTTACCTTCTCGGAAGTCAACGTTACCTCATGGCGATATTTGTGCTTATAGTGCAGATGACCATAGAGGAACAGGCCGAACATGAAAAGAAACAAACCTCCTGCTGTCCACCAGTTATTATATAATAAGGTACGCGATACGATTCTGAGCAGTCTGCCCAGGTCCAGGACCAAGAATATCATGAAGAGATAAAGCAAGATGAAGATGCTTGACGTGCCAATCTCGTAAACTCCTATAGCCAGTGGCATCGGTATCTGGTCTGTGGAACGCCAGATACCTGCGAACATCAATAGGAACGAGCCTGCCAGCAAGATGATGACCAGCGTTTTCCATATCCATGACAAGGGCAGCAGACACCAGATGTGCCAGCTGATATAGGTGATAGCCAACAGGGGCAGGACGGTGAAGAGTAACATCCACATCATTTTCATTTGTTTAGTTTCGTTTCGAATTGATGTCAAAGGTACGGAAAAATCGTCTTATTGGTATGAAGAAGCTGTTATTTTTTTGTTTTTTTATCCATTGCCTCTTGGTTGTCAATGCCCAGCCGAAGGACTACGAATGGCGTACGCCCAGTAAGAATTCCTCAGAGTCGATGCCATGTGGGGGTGGCGACATTGGTATGAATGTATGGGTAGAAAACGGCGATGTGCTGTTCTATCTGTCGCGTAGTGGTAGCTTCGACGAGAATAATACCTTGCTGAAACAGGGCCGTTTCCGCATTCACCTTTCAGTCCCATTCTCCATGTCTTCTTTCCGTCAGCAGCTAAAGCTGAACGAGGGTTATGTGCAGGTGACGGATGGTCAGAAGTGGGTGCAGATATGGGTGGATGTCTATAAGCCCGTAGTGCATGTTGAGGTATCATGTGAAAAGGAGCGAACGGACGTCGAGGTGACCTATGAGTCATGGCGTACCCGCGACAGGCTCATTGCTTCACGCGAACGTTTCCAGACCAGTTATAAGTTTGCTGCCCCAAAGGGACTTGCCACGAAGCGTGACAGCATCATGGCCGCAACGGACGGTGTGACTTTCTTCCATCAGAATGGTGCTGAAACCATTTTCGACGCAACGGTCGCTCAACAGAGAATGGATGCTGTCAAGGACCGCCTGTATAACCCCATTAAGAATTTGGTTTTCGGTGGCAGATTGCACGGCAATCAGTTCGTGTATAAAGGTAAGACCCAAGGACGTTATGCCAGCAGCGACTACGAAGGGTGGACATACCTCTCCAAACGCCCTTCCCAGCGTCATGCCTTTGTCATCACGCTGGCTACCTTGCAGGGGTCTGTCGATGAATGGCAGGACCTCCTGAAACAGACGGAACGTCAGATTCAGACCAAGCGTGACCTGAAGCTGACGCGCGACTGGTGGCATCAGTTCTGGCAGCGTAGCTATGTGGAAGGCAACAGCCCGGCCATCCGCAACTATACCCTGTTCCGCTATATGTTGGCCTGTAACAGTCGAGGGCAGTGGCCTACCAAGTTTAATGGCGGACTCTTTACCTTTGACCCTGAATATGTGAATCCGGCAAAAGAATACCAACTGTCGCCCGATTTCCGTAACTGGGGCGGTGGTGTGCATACGGCTCAGAATCAGCGACTGGTTTATTGGCCCATGCTGAAGAACGGTGACTTCGACTTGTTGAAGCCCCAGCTCGATTTCTACCTTCATATCTACAAGAATGCCGAGGAGCGCAGTCGTTTATACTGGGGACATGAAGGCGCTTGCCTAACCGAGCAGATAGAGAACTACGGACTGCCCTGCTATCCAGAATATGGCACCAAGCGTCCGGCAGGTTTCGATCCAGGAATGGAACGTAATGCCTGGCTGGAATATGAGTGGGACACCTGCCTGGAGTTCTGCATGATGGCTTTGGAGGCACATCGGTATCATGGTATGGACATAGAAGCCTATATTCCCATGATTCACTCCTGTCTCCGTTTCTTCGACGAGCATTATCAGTATCTGGCTAATCAGCGTGGTGCCAAACGTCTGGACGGAAACGGCAAATTGGTGTTGTATCCTGGTTCTGGTGGTGAGACGTTCAAGGGTGCTTATAATGCAACTTCTACTGTTGCCGCCTTGCGCACCGTAACTACCGCTTTGATGGCTTATGCGAAAGAACAAAATGACACCTCTTTGACCTCTTACCTCTTACCGCTCACTTCTCGCTTGCCCGATGTCACCGTTCGTGACGGAATGATACAACCCGCCCTGCACTACGAACGGGTGCAGAATGTGGAGACCACCCAACTCTATCCCGTTTTCCCTTGGCGCATGTATGGTGTAGGACGCCCAGGTTTGGAAGTAGCCCGTAATACCTATCAGAACGACTCGTTGGCCTTGAAGTTCCGTTCGCATGTAGGATGGAAACAGGATGCTATCTGGGCGGCTTGTCTGGGACTTACCGATGAGGCCACCCGACTGCTCGAGTTGAAAATGGGTGACGGCCCCCATCGCTTCCCTGCCTTCTGGGGACCAGGCTACGACTGGACACCCGACCATAACTGGGGAGGCTCTGGTATGATAGCCCTTCAAGAGATGCTGATGCAGGAGGTGGACGACAAGATATACCTCTTCCCTGCCTGGCCTCGCAACCACAATGTACGTTTCAAGTTGCATGCCTCGGGCAATACCACCGTTGAGGCAGAGCTCAAAGACGGCAAGGTTGTCCATGTTAAAGCAACTCCTTCGGTACGCCAGAAAGACCTGGTATATTAAAAAACAAAAAGCCCGTCATCGCGACGGGCTTTCCTAATTAAACTAACTATTATCCAATTACTATGAAAAAACTACTCGCTCGACCTTTGGTCGCTTTGACCTTTGTCAAAGAACTAATTCTGTGCTTATGAAAAATCTTTTTGTTTGATGATGCAAAGGTACAACGATATGATGATATAGGGAAAAAACTTCAATAAATCGGTCAAATTATTAAGTGAAATGGTGACAATGCCATCCAATAAACGTCTTTTAAGCGTTATACTACTAATTTTAACTTAAAACAAACAAAATGGAAAAAACTATGAAAACCTATCTGGCTTTAGGTTTGGTAGCTTTCTTATTGACGCCTGCTTCGGCTACGGCGGCCAATGATGCTACACTTTCCGCAGAGGCTGCTGCCCAGCAGCAGGCCAAGCCTGTTAAAGGTAATGTAGTGGACGAGAACGGTGAACCGCTAATCGGTGTATCTGTTAAAATCGTCGGTGCTAATGGAGGTGCTGTAACAGACCTGAATGGTGATTTTACGGTACAAGGTGCAGAAGGTAAGGAACTTCAGTTCTCTTACACGGGTTACAAGACCCTGACTGTCAAGGCAGGCGTGGGTCTGATGAGCATTAAGATGGAGCCCGACATGATGGGTCTGGACGAGGTTGTGGTTATCGGTTTCGGTACAGTGAGAAAACGTGACCTGACAGGATCGGTGGCTCAGATTAAGAGCGACGTTCTTTTGCAAACTCCCACCTCAGATGTGGCAACAGCCTTGCAGGGACGTATCACCGGTCTTGATGTAAACGGCACGGAATTACGTATTCGTGGTAACCGCTCTATCAGTGGTAACAATGCCCCGTTGGTTATTATTGATGGGGTGCAGGGTGGTTCTATGAGCGATTTGAACCCAGACGACATTGAGACCATTGACGTTTTGAAAGATGCTTCTTCAACGGCTATCTATGGTTCACAGGGTGCCAATGGTGTTATCATCATCACCACCAAGAAGGCTGAGGCTGGACGCTTCAGGGTTTCCTATGATGGATATGTTACTGCGGCTTTCCGTCAGCAACATCCTGACTATCGCTCTGGTTCCAACTATTACGAAGCTCGTAGGCTGGCGGCACAGAATGCTGGTACTTGGACCAGTGCAGCCGACGACCTTGCTGCTGTCTTTGGTGGAAGCCCCGAAGCTTATGGCGCTTATCAGGCAGGAGCATGGACCAATTACGAAGACGAGGTACAGAAAGGGGCTACATGGAGCACCCGTCACTCCATCACGCTTTCTGGAGGTAACGATAAGACCACGGCTCGTTTCAGCGTAGGTTACGCTAACAGAGGCAGTAAGTGGAAGGACAGCAAAGGTACGGATCGTTACACCCTTCGTGCCAATATTGACCATAATATCCGCAAATGGATTAGCGGTGGTGTGAATTTCCAGTTGACTCACAACCGTTCTCAACGCTCTCCTTATGAGGAGGCTTCAACTACTGACATGCAGTTAGGTAGTCCTTATGGTTATTATGACTATGCTGCAGGAAAATATGTGATTGGCTCAGAGCTGGTAGAGCGTCCGCTGGATGCTGGTAGCTATGTCAATCCTCTGATCAATACACAGGGCAGCGACCGCTATCGTCGTGAGACTTACGGTACCAACGTTGTGGCTAATGGCTATCTGGACATTCATCCTATTGAAGGATTGTCTTTCCGTACTCAGTTCAATGCTCACATTACCAGCTCCAATGATGGTAATTTCACTGCTGGTAATTCGGCTACACAGACTTATAACGGTACCTTCCAGACTTCTGCCTCGGAAACAAAGACCAACAGCCTGTACACGGAGTGGAATAATGTGTTGACTTATCAGTTCGTACAGCTGCCTAAGGACCATCATCTCAGTCTGACAGCACTTACAACATGGAACAAGCGTACTTATGATGAACTGTGGGCTACCTCTATTGGTCAGACACTGGCCAGCAACCTGTGGTGGAATCTTGCCAGCAACGATGGTGGTGCTGGTCACATGACCCACAACAGTTCCTATGAGCAGGAGCAAAACTTCTCGTATGCTGCACGTGTCAGCTACGACTGGAAGAGCCGTTATCTGTTCACAGCATCCTTGCGTCGTGACGGTGCTTCTCGTTTGGCAGAAGGACATAAGTGGGAATGGTTCCCCTCTGCAGCTCTTGCATGGCGTCTTAGCGACGAGCCTTTCATGAAGAACAGCAAGTCTTGGCTTGACGATTTGAAGTTGCGTGCTACCTATGGTGTGACGGGTAACTCTGGTATTCCTGTGTATGGTACCGTTTCGGGTGTCAAGTACTACAATACCAAGTTAGGTTTCCAGGATACACAGGTGGGTCGTTATGAGCTGGGTGTTCCTGATGGCGGTAACTATATCATTGGTAACAAGGATACCAAGTGGGAGATGTCAACTACCTTTGACTTAGGCTTCGATGCTGTGCTGTTTAACAATCGCCTGAACATTACTTTCGACTGGTACACCACCAAGACCAAAGACCTGATCATGGCTCGTAACCTGCCTACTACTTCAGGAAACGATGGTGCCTTCCAGACCTATACCAACATTGGATCAACGCGTAACTCGGGTGTCGAGATTTCTATCAACAGCCGAAATATTGTTTCAAAGGACTTTACTTGGAACTCTACATTGACCTTCTCTGCCAATAAGGAGAAGATTCTGGAACTCTATGATGGTAAGGAGCGTATTACGATGGGTAACAGCACACCGGAAAATACCACTTTGATAGTGGGCAATCCTATCCACTCTTTCTATACGTTCGAATATCAGGGCATTTGGCAAACCAGCGAGGCTGCTGAAGCTGCCAAGTTGTTTACCGATGCCAATAAGACGAAGCCTTTCCAGCCTGGCGACATCAAGGTGACTGACATCAACGGTGACGGATGGATTGACCAAAGCACTGACTATACTTACGTCGGTTCTACCTCTCCTAAATGGTTTGCCGGATTCAACAACGATTTCCGTTATAAGGATTTCGACCTGAACATCTACATCTATGCCCGTTGGGGACACTGGGGTGACAACCCGCTTTCCGCTTTCAATCCTTCTACGGGTGGTAAGTACACCACGATGGACTATTGGGTGAAGGGTACCAACGAGGGCGGCTCGTTCCCCGCATTGATGCAGAACTATAATTTCTACGACTACAAGGGCTATACAGCTTATTGGTATTGTGAGCAGTCATTCATCAAGGTAAAGCGTATCGCATTGGGCTACACGTTCCCCAGAAGTGTTCTCAAGTCGTTGGGCGGCATCGAGAAGCTCCGTGTGTATGCTACTGTCAACAATCCTTTCTACTATGTTAGAAACGACTGGATGAAGGAATTCGATCCAGAGGGCGAACAGCGCAGTGTGACGTTTGGTTTGAATGTTAACTTTTAATTAATTAGGAACTATGAAGATTTTCAATAAATATTTCGTAGGTGCGTTGCTGCTTGGCTCCACCTTGGGTCTCACTTCGTGCGACCTGGACGAGAATAATCCTTCTTCAGAAGGTGCCGATGCTGTTTTCGCTACTGAGCAGGGAATGGAAGGCCTCGTCAATCAGATGTATTACAATTTCCGTTGGAAATATTATGGACGTGAGGACCCTGTGCTTTATTTTGAGGGAGCCGGTGACATCTGGGCTAACATGCCTGACAAGTACACCTATGGTATGCAGTTGACACGCTTTATCGATCTGCAAGGTGACCGCGGACAGGTGAAAGGTGCATGGAACCGTGTCTATGATATCGTGAATCTGGCCAATACCGTGTTGGACTATCTGCCTTCTACGAAGGACCTGAAGGAGGCTACCCGCAATGACTTTGAAGGCGAGGCTCGCTTCATGCGTTCTTATGCCTACTGGTGGCTGGTTGAGTGGTTCGGTGATATCGAAATGCGTACTCATGGTACCGACCAGCCTACTTTTTCAGCCTATCGTACTGACCGTAAGGTGATCTATGATGAGGTGATCATTCCTGACGCTGAGGCTGCTGCCATGTTGCTGGAGACTACTCCTTATAAGGACAATGTAGGTCGTGCAACCAAGAAGGCTGCCTATGCATTGCTGGCACGTGTTGCTTTGTCTCGTGCTCAGTACGAGGCACCAGGCAGTACCGAGCAGAAGGCTTTCTACCAGAAGGCTTACGAAGCTGCCAAATATGTCATGGACAACATGGAGTCGTTGGGCATCAAGCTTTATAACACTTACGATGAAATCTGGCAGGCCAAGAACAATAAGACGAACACAGAGTATCTGTTTGTGGTGACTCACTCCAGCAACTCGACGCTGAATGCTAACTCGGGTAACCCCAACCGTTTGCACATGTACTGGTCGCCCCGTCTGTTGAACCGCTTCGGCAATGTACAGACTGCTACCAACTGGGAATATCCCCGTGAGAGTGTGCTGCTCTGCCCAACCTACTATCTGCTGAACCTCTACAAGGATTGGGACTTGCGCTACGATGTGCTGTTCCAGGAGGAGTTCCCTGTTAGTGCCGATAGTTGGACATGGACGGAGGAACAGGCTGTAACAAACTATCATGCTCCTGCTTCATTGGTAGGCAAGACAGTCAATAAGGGCGAGACTGCGCTTATCATCACCCGCAAGACCATGACTGATGCAGACCGTGAGGCTTATGCCCAGAAGGGTATTGCAGTGGTTAGTGCTGATATGATTTACGACATGCGTCCAGGTAAGGTTACTCCCATGGGTGGTGCCCGTATCCGTAACCTGAACACGGAAGGTGGCGAGGATTATCCTTCTTCTCAGTGGATTTACACCTCGTTCCCTCGCTTCCGCAAATATCGCATCTGGGATCGTGACCCCAATGGCACTTTCCTCTTGACGGCTGCTAATGCACAAGTAGGTTTTGCCGATGTGCCCATCTTCCGTTATGCTGAGATGCCACTGATTGCTGCTGAGGCTCAGATTGCTTTGGGCAATACGGCAGAGGCCGCCAACATCATCAATGACGAGGCTAAGGGTATCCGTACCTCTCGTATCTTGAAGCCTGGTCACAATGCCAGCGAGATGAAGGTGACAGCTGCTGACATGAGCATTGAATGGATTCTCGAGGAGCGTGCCCGTGAACTCTGTGGTGAGTGGCTTCGTTGGTTCGACCTGAAGCGTACCAAGCATTTGGTTGACTATCTGAAGGGTCACAACCCATCCATGCTGTTCGACCAGCCTGTTGACGAGCATAACTACTTGTGGCCTATTCCGACAGACTTCCTCGATAAGATTGAGAATGGCGTGGAGTTCGGTCAGAACCCAGGTTACAATCCTTATACTAGATAGTTAATCCGTCCCGTTCGGACTGCCAGTCCGAACGGGACGGACTGCCAGTCCGCTCACTACGGACTATAGAATAATGAGGGTGTGTCAAAATAGGCACATCCTCTTTTTCGTAAAACTGATGACGGGTGTAATTTTCTACTATTTCTTTTTTGTTTCAAGATTATTTCGTAATTTTGCAATCAACTATTATTTGGTTTATGAGTCATATAGTCGAAAAGTGGAAGGAGTTCTGTGATTGGCAGCAACGACCCTATCAGGTGGCAGAGAAGTCGGCGGAGCATCATTGCTGCCGCACCTGTGGAGAAGAGTATCAGGGAAATTACTGTCCTCGTTGCGGCCAGTCAGCTAAAATTGGACGTTACTCGTTCAAGAATGCTCTACTGTTGTTCCTTGATGTCTGGGGAATGGGCAATCGTGGCATGTTCCGCACGCTGCGCGACCTGATTCTGCGACCTGGCTATATGATCCGCGACTATATCTCAGGCATGCAGATGGCCTATTTTCCACCGTTCAAACTGTTGTTCCTAATGGGTGCACTCTTTTTGGTTGTGCAATCTGGTGCCAATCTGAGTGGCATAAACTATTTAGAAAAACAAGAAGCCGAGCGGGTCGCCAAAAAGGCCGATTCTGACGCTGGGGGAAAAAGAGATTTAGTCAAAGAGGAACCAAGAGATATGGACTTTAATGGGATGGACTTTTTGCTCTCCAAGTATCATGAGGTTGAAAAGAATTACCCTAACCTCTTCTCGCTGATATGGCTGTTTGCCATCTCTCTCTTCATTTATCTTTTCGTACGGAAGAGTCCCAATATACCCGACCTGCGATTTTCAGAACTTATCGTCGCTATGGTGTACACCTATGACATGATCCTTATTTACGACATTGTGATAGGTTTTCTCGACCTCCCTGAAGACGTTTTCTATGTTGCCTATCTTACGCCCCTCATTCCGCTGAAGCAGCTAACGGGTTTCAAGTGGTGGCGAACGCTTTTGGTGATATTTCTTTCGTATCTCATAGTCGTTGCCATAATTGCCGGCTCATTGCTTATAGGTTATTTCGTGTTAAATTGAGAGGTGTACATAGAAGGTTCCTTTTGTGTACGGAGGTTATGTCTGGGTTATGTTGAAGTCATCTTCAACTCATGTTGCTCTCATAAAGAAGTCATAAAGAACTCATAAAGGACTCATAAAGGACTCATAAAGAACTCTAATTGCAAGTAGAGAATGGTGACATGAGATTTTGCCGAATCGTCCTTTAGTTATATATATCTTGATTCCTGCTCATGATGAAATCGATTATTGTAGCCATCGACTCTTTCAAGGGGTGTCTGACGTCGCGGGAGGCAAACCAGGCGGCAGCAGAGGGTATCCTCAAGTCCACGCCTAATGCTCATGTGGTTCAGATTCCTGTCAGCGATGGTGGTGAGGGATGGTTGGAGGCTTTTCAGTCGGCTGTTGGTGGAGAGCGTGTGGAAGTCAGCGTGTACGACCCGTTGATGCGTCCCATCGTAGCCGAGTATGTGGTGAAGGACGATATGGCAGTCATAGAGATAGCCAAGGCCAGTGGGCTGACGCTGTTGTCGCCTGAGGAGCACGACCCGATGCGGGCTACCAGCTACGGCACGGGGCAACTGGTGGTGGATGCCGTTCGGCGCGGTTGTCGCCATATTGTGGTGGGACTGGGTGGTAGTGCTACCAGCGACTGTGGCATTGGTGTGATCCGCGCCATCATCGACGCCTTTGCCAAGAAGGGGACGTGGGATGATGTCCAAGCGCTCAATGATGTCCGCTTCACCATAGCCACCGATGTCACCAATCCCCTGTGTGGTGCGAATGGTGCTGCTCATGTCTTTGCACCTCAAAAGGGTGCCACACCCGATGTGGTTGCTGCCCTTGATGCTCGTGCCAAGCGCTTTGCTGAGGCTTCTGCCCGACACATGGGCTATGACTGCCAGAACGAGGTGGGTGCGGGGGCTGCCGGTGGATTGGGCTATGCGTTCCTGCAATATATGAAAGCCAACTGCCGCTCAGGCATCGACCTGTTGCTGGATGCCGTCCGCTTCGACGAGTTGCTGACAGATGCCGGACTAGTGATTACGGGCGAGGGTTCAGCCGACCGCCAGACGCTGATGGGTAAGTTACCCTTTGGTATTCTTCAACGAGCCCTAGCCCTCCAAGTCCCTGTACGCCTGATTGCCGGTCGTATTGCTGACCGTGAGGCATTGTTGGATGCTGGTTTCGCTCGTGTGGACTGCATCAATCCTCCGGACATTGCCCTCGAGGAGGCGATGAAGCCCGAAACTGCCAAGAAACACATCATCCAGACCCTATCAGCATATTGATAAAAAAGAAAAGGCTCGTCAACTTGACGGGCCTCCTTCTTGTTACATAGTATCAGAATCGTTGATTACAAGTTAGGGTTGATCTTGCTCCACTCAGAGATGGGGGGAACGATGTTCAATGTAACGAGCTCGTCGCGCATCTTGCAAAGGTGCTCGTAGCTCTGATCCAATTTAGCGTTCTCCTCGGCAGTACCCTGAGGAATCTCGTATTTAGCACCCTCAGCAGTCATGGTGGTCTTCATAGCCATCATGATGTGGTCGTACTTGTCGGTCTTAACGTATGTGCCTACGGGGAAGCGGAAAGCCTCACCGCCCATAGCGGCGCGAATCATCTCGACAGAGAGGTAAGAGGGGCTCTGGAAAGAAGAGCGTCCGCGGAGCTCAATAATCTTGGCACCACCCTTGGTAACGTCAACCTTCATCTGCTCCCACTCCTCGGCGGGGAACTCTGCAGTACCGATGATGTCGGTCAGCTTGCGACCCTTGACGGTAACATGACTGCCGAATACGGCCATCTGCTCGCCGTGACCACCATAGGTAGCACAACCGGTAATCTCGTTCTGCATCACACCGAACTTCTTAGCCAGTGCAGACTGCAGACGGGTTGTGTCAAGACCAGCAAGGGTGGTAACCTGTCCTGGTTTCAAACCAGAGTAGAGCAGGGTAACCAAACCAGTGAGGTCAGCAGGGTTGAAGATGATGACAACGTGCTTTACGTCAGGACAGTACTTCTTGATGTTCTGACCCAGTTCCTCGGCAATCTTACAGTTGCCAGCCAGCAGGTCCTCACGGGTCATACCAGCCTTACGGGGTGCACCACCGGAAGAGATGATGTACTTAGCGTTCTTGAAAGCCTCCTCAGCATCGGTGGTGGCAACGATGTTCACATCGTCAAAACCACTCTGGCGCATTTCCTCTGCAACACCCTCTGGTGAGAATACGTCGTAGAGACAGATTTCACTTGTCAGACCCATCATCAAGGCGGTCTGAGCCATGTTTGAACCAATCATACCGGCAGCGCCGACGATGGTTAGTTTGTCGTTAGTTAAAAATGCCATAATTCGTTGTATTATTATAATATATTTGTTCTTTGTGCTGCAAAGATATAAAATATTTGTGAATTGGACATTGTGAAATGATAATTTATTTGTTATTTATTCTGAAAAAGTGTATCTTTGCAAAGTGGAAATGACAAAATGTGATGGATAGGACAGTGATTAAAGAGCGAATTGCTCGTTTGCGTGAAGAGTTGAGGCGTGAACACCTCAGTGCTTTCATCTTTTCGACCAGCGATCCTCATAACAGTGAATACACGGCAGACCATTGGAAGGGACGTGAGTGGATTAGTGGCTTTACGGGCTCTGCCGGCATTGCTGTGGTAACACTCAAGAGTGCGGCGCTGTGGACGGATTCACGCTATTTTATACAGGCGGAAGAGCAACTTAGGGGGACGGAATTCCAGTTGATGAAGTTGAAGGTGGAGGGTACGCCCACGATGGCCGAGTGGCTGGGAAAGGAACTGCAAGATGCTGAGGTCAAGGATGTCGGTATTGATGGTATGGTCAATACCGCGAATAGCGTCAAGGGACTGATTCGTGATTTGAGGGCTCAGGGTGGCATTACGCTGCGCACTAATTTCGACCCCTTGCAGCGAATCTGGCAGGAGCGTCCGGCTATTTCGGAAAATCCGGTAGTGATACAGCCCTTGGAGTATGCAGGCGAGCCGGCCCATGAAAAGCTGACCCGCATCCGTAAGGCATTGCGCGAACAGCATGCTGACGGCATGTTGATGACTGCCCTTGACGATATCGCCTGGACGCTGAACCTTCGTGGTAGTGATGTGCATTGCAGTCCTGTATTCGTGTCTTATCTGCTCATCTCGACGACAGAAGTTACCCTTTATATAAATAAGGTAAAGCTGACACCCGATGTCGTCTCTTATCTACATGCAGAGGGAGTAGGGGTGAAGTCGTACGAAGAGGTAAGACAGGGACTGAAGGATTATTTCGAATACAATATCCTGTTGGATGGGGATACGGTGAACTATACGCTTTATAAGTCTGTGGAGCGGGAAATTGTGGACGCTCCATCCCCTGTAATGAAGATGAAAGCTGTCAAGAACGAGCGGGAAATAGCAGGTTTCAAGTCGGCCATGTTGAAAGACGGCATCGCGATGGTTAAGTTCCTGAAATGGCTGAAACCGGCTGTGGAAGCCGGTGGACAGACGGAGATGAGCGTTGAACGGAAACTTACTGCGCTCAAGAGCGAGCAGCCCTTGTTCCGCGGATTGTCTTTCGACACGATAGTTGGTTATGAAGAGCATGGTGCTATCGTCCACTACGAGGCAACGCCGGAAACGGATGCCGTTTTGCAGCCCAAGGGACTGCTGTTGATTGACAGCGGAACACAATATCAGGATGGTACTACCGACGTAACACGCACCATCGCTCTTGGGCCTTTGACGGAGGAACAAATGAGAGTCTATACCTTGGTGCTGAAAGGACATATCGACTTGCAGTTGCTCCGCTTTCCCGAGGGAGCATGCGGTACGCAGTTGGATGCCGTCGCACGCCAACCTCTATGGCAGGCAGGCCTGAATTTCCTGCATGGTACGGGACATGGGGTCGGTTGCTATCTGAATTGCCACGAAGGACCTCACCAGATAAGGATGGAATGGGTGCCTGCTCGCTTGCAGGCGGGAATGACGGTGACGGATGAACCTGGTGTCTATCTGGAAGGACGCTTTGGAGTCCGCATAGAGAACACCCTGCTGGTTACACCCTATATGGAGACAGAGTTTGGCAAGTTCCTACAGTTTGAAACGCTCACCCTCTGTCCTATCGACAAGACTCCCATTGTGCTTGAGATGATGACGCCCAAGGAGATAGAATGGCTCAATGCCTATCACCAACACGTATTCGACACCCTGTCGCCCCACCTTAGCGATGAAGAAAAAAAGTGGTTGCGGAGGGTAACTGCACCTTTTATTTAAAAAAATTAGCAAAAAAACTTGGTGGGTTGCGAAATAAGTTGTAACTTTGCACCCGCTTTTCGTGGCACCTGTGCCCGAAGGCATAAGTTTAACATAAAATTTAAAATCAAGAAAGAACATGATTATTGTACCAGTAAAGGAAGGCGAGAACATCGAGAAGGCCCTCAAGAAGTTTAAGAGAAAGTTTGAAAAGACAGGTGTTATCAAAGAGCTTCGTGCTCGTCAGCAGTTCGACAAACCCTCTGTACTTAAGCGCCTTAAGATGGAGCACGCTATTTACGTACAGAAGCTGCGCGCCACTGAAGAGTAAAAAATTGCTCGAAAAATTTGGTGGTTTGAAGAAAAATTCGTAAATTCGTTGCCGAAAAGAGTTGCAACGAATGAATATGATAGAAGAATTCTTGAACTACCTGCGTTACGAGCGAAACCGTTCAGAACTGACGGTGCGCACTTACGAACGAAGTCTTGAAGACTTTCAGTCGTATTTCAAAAATCGAGATAGTCAACTCTCATGGGAGTCGGTAGACTCGGATGTCATCCGTGACTGGATGGAGAGTATGATGGATAAAGGCGACATGGCATCAACAGTGAATAACTGTTTGAGTGCCGTGCGTTCCTTTTTCCGTTTTGCTTTGTCTCGTCAGTTGGTCGAACGTGATCCCGCCTATGCTATTAAAGGCCCTAAGAAGCAAAAACCTTTGCCTCAGTTTGTGCGTGAGGACGAAATGGATCGCCTAATTGATGTCCCGGAAATGTGGGAGGACACATATCAGGATTTACGCGCGCGTACTATTATTATATTATTCTATGAGACGGGCATCCGCTTGGCAGAACTGATAGGCCTTGACGACAGGGACGTGGACTTTGCGGCCCGCCAGCTGAAAGTGACGGGCAAGCGTAACAAGCAGCGCATTGTTCCTTTTGGGGAGGAGTTGGAGTCTGCTTTGACGGAATATATCAATCGGCGTGATAAGGAGTATGGTGTCCGTGATGAGTCTGCTCTCTTCCTGAACGATAAGGGACAACGTATGACGCGTTATCAGGTAGAGGCTATCGTGAAAAAGTGCCTTTCGATGGTTACGACAATTAAGAAACGTTCGCCACATGTGTTGCGCCACTCTTTTGCTACGGCTATGCTGAATAATGGTGCCGGACTGGAAAGTGTGCGGAAACTGTTGGGGCACGAAAGCGTGGCAACTACCGAAATCTATACCCACACAACGTTTGAACAATTAAAAAAAGTATATGAGAATGCCCATCCAAGGGCTTAACCTTATTTATTTACCCTTTAAAAACAGGAGGTAACTATGGAAATTAAGATTCAGTCAATTCACTTTGACGCTACAGAGAAACTCCAGGCGTTCATCGAAAAGAAGGTCGCTAAGTTGGAAAAAGCTTTTGAAGATGTACAGAAAGTAGAAGTTCAGTGCAAAGTTGTCAAGCCTGCAACAGCACAGAATAAGCAGGTAAGCCTGAATGTGATAGTGCCCGGCACGACACTTTTCGTAGAGAAAGTAAGTGATACTTTTGAGGAAAGTACAGACCTTTGCGTGGACTCTATGAAGGTTCAATTGCAAAAATTCAAGGAAAAATTGCGCAATAGATAAAAAAAATCTCGAAAAGTTTTGGTAATTCAAAAATAATGCCTACCTTTGCATCCGCTTTCCGACATTCAGACTCCATCGGGGAGCGGATGC